>JAFMMM010000291.1 GCA_017859815.1 Planctomycetota bacterium
CGTAGCTTTTCGAGTGTTCGAACCTCAATCTGACGCACTCGCTCCTTGGTCACCCCAAGACGACCCCCAACCTGCTCAAGGGTCTCCGCAGTTGCCCCCTCGCGCAGGCCAAAGCGAGAAGCAATGACCTCCTGCTCGCGACCGTCCAATTCACCCAGCAGCTCACAGATGGCTCGCTGACGCATCTCAAAATCGCGATCATCGCGAAAGACTGACGTCTTTGATTCGCAACGGTGCGTGAAAGCCTCGTCAATCCCAGTGCGGAATCGATCCAGTTGACGGTGCTCACGCGGAATGCTGCGAGCAAAATTCTTCAGAATCGCCCACGAGGCGTATGTGGAAAACTTGTTGCCGCGGGAATAGTCGAACTTCTCGATCGCTCGCATCAGCGACATATTCCCGTCACTCACCAGCTCAAAGAAGGACACACCTGACTTGAGATACTTCTTCGCAATGCTCACAACCAGCCGCAAGTTGCTTTTGATCAACAACTTACGAACTTCCTCAATGTCGGCGAACAAGGCTTCCAGACGCCCCATCAGCTTTGCAGCCGGACGCTCTGAACTGAGCCCTGAAATCAATTCGCGAAACTGATACTTGCGGAAGTTCATCCGCCGGAACAAATACTGCTCCTGCTGCTTATTCAGCAGCGGAACCCGATAGAGCTCCTCGATATAGGCCGGTAGCCCACGCGGTACGCGAGCACCGCGGCCGGAAGAACTCTCCGGTGCAGGCCCGCAGATGACGGCCTCAGCCCCAGGCTCACGAAATTCCGGACTGTCAATGAAGTCGATTTCGACCCCTAACAGCCGCTCAGCACGGGCCTGAGCAATGGCCGCGTAGATCGCAGTTCGACTGCAGCCGACCGCAACTGCAAGCGTCGCAACGCTTTCCCCAGCCTCATACCGACCCAGCAAGTCCGCCGCAGAAACAGTCGCACTACCAATTGGGAGCTGGCGCACGGCATAGCGCAACGGACCACGCTCCGCTGCCCCCCCGGCCCCGACCACACTGACATGCTCTGTGGATGTACTGACCATCTTGCCGCTCCTCTTCAGTAACTTCTACAACAACAGTGAGAATCACAACGACAGTGACAATGCCGCTGAGCCCCCCGTACTGCCGAGATTCGGTACGAACGAAATTAGCCGCGAATCTCAGCTGACTTGGCCCAGAAGCACTCAACGCGCCTGTTCAATCAGCCCATCAGACGGCTGCACACCGCCATGATTTTTCGGAGAAGCGTGCAAGACGCCGCCCCGGACCCGACCCCGAACTCTGCTCACACAGGCCCGGGCTATCCTCGATGCAAAACACGCGCCACAATCTGACTTTCCACCCTCAACGCAGCACAGAACATCGCACCAGCCTCACTGAAACACCGTTTCCAGATGCAGAAAACTGCATGAGGAAGCTCCGTTCCGGCAGAATCTGCCGGTGCACACCCGAAACACTCAGGATTTCCAAATCGCCGTTAACCCCTTCCATGGCAGCCCTGCCGCCACCCAAAGTCCTCCGTTGTAGGAGTTGCCATAGCTTTCCGGTTGCCGATGAAAAATGTGCAGCCATTTTCCTGACACGCAAAAAACCAACGCAGTTCGCAGCAATCCGGCGATTTCCCCCACCGGACCGCTGGGCGCAGCCAAATCGAAACACGCAAACACCAACAGTGATATCATGCTGATTACACACGGGCAGGGCAGAGCTGCTTGCGTGTGGTGCAAGACGAGAGTCGAGTTGGTGTTCAACAGATTTTCAGTTTTTTCCACCGGTGAGTTGGGGGGAAGCTGTTCTGACAGAGTGAAAGAATCGCTATTCTGATCGGAAAAGATCTCTGTCCCGTGCACAAAAATACTGCGTTGCTTTTGTGCATTTTCCATGGCCCTCTCGGGGCCCACGCGATCAGACTCCACCAGCTGGGTTTGCCGATAATTACCATCTCTGCAGTAATGTGAATTGCCATCAGTCGCGGAATGAACCTTATGAATCTAATTGCTCGGGGAACTGGGATTTCTGTTGGCTTCAGCAACACTGTGCGTGCAGTGCTGTTGGCAGTCTCGTGCTTTCTTTCCCAAAGTCCGCTGTTTGCTCAGGACGAGACTCCCGCTGAAACAAGCCAAACCCCACCGGCTGACGCTGCCCCTGAAGCGCTTCAGGCAACTCCTGCGGATGACGCGGCAGTATCACTCTTCGATCGTATGAATGAACAACTGGAGCCGGTGAACGAGTGGTTTGGGAGGGTCAACAAAGTTGTTGGTGGAGTAATTTTCTATGAGGTCCCGTTAATTCCTGGCGAAGCCCCGGTGCCCTTCGCAGTGCTGTTGCTGGTGACAGGGGCTGCGTTCTTCACCTTCCGAATGGGCTTGATCAACATTCGTGGTTTTACGCATTCGCTGAGAGTTGTGGCGGGCAAGTACGACAGTGGCTCGTCGAAGGGGGATGTCAGCCACTTTCAGGCTCTGACAACAGCACTGTCAGCAACCGTAGGGCTCGGTAATATCGCCGGAGTATCCACAGCCATCGCAATTGGCGGGCCGGGTGCTGCCTTCTGGATGATCCTTGCAGGTTTCATGGGAATGTCATCCAAGTTTGTCGAATGCACACTCGGGCAGAAGTATCGGGAAATTCGGCCGGACGGCCACGTCATGGGTGGTGCGATGTATTATCTCACCCGCGGCCTGAAAGAGCTCGGCCTCGGGCCACTCGGTAAAGTCCTTGGGGTCGCATTTGCGGTCCTGTGCATTGGCGGTTCATTCGCCGGGGGGAATTCCTATCAGGTAAAAGGCAGTCTTGATGCAGTCAGCGAGACAGTGCCTTTCTTTGACAGCTACCCATGGGTTTATGGACTGATCATGCTGGTGATCACCGCAATTGTGATCGTCGGCGGGATTCAGCGAATCGCGTCAACCGCAGACAAGATCGTCCCGGTAATGTGCGGTGTCTACGTGATTGGCGGACTGCTGATTATTCTCAAGAATTACTCAGCCGTCCCGGCTGCATTGGAATCCATCGTCGCATCAGCGTTCAACCCCGAGGCATTCCGCGGCGGGTTCTTCGGCGTACTGATTATGGGCTTCAAACGCGCGGCTTTCTCCAACGAAGCCGGTGTGGGTTCCGCTGCCATCGCCCATGCGGCGGCCAAGTGTGAGTATCCGGTTCGGGAAGGGATCGTGGCTCTGCTGGAACCATTCGTTGACACGATTCTTGTCTGCACAATGACTGCTCTGGTTATCCTGATCACGGGCGCACACGAATATCGAGATCCATCATTCTCTGCGGAATTCAACGCTCACTACGATTTCAAGTCGGACACTGCAGATCGAGAGGTGGAGAACGTCCGCGGGGCTGCACTGACTTCCGCTGCAATGGACAGTGAAATCCCGGGATTCAAGTATGTCCTTGCGTTCGCAACGTTCATGTTTGCTTACAGCACGATGATCTCATGGTCATACTACGGAGAACGCTGCTGGGCATTCCTGTTCGGTGAAAGCAATTCCATCATCTACAAACTGATCTTCCTCTGCTTCACCTTCCTTGGCTCCGTTGTCTCTGCCACCAACGTGATGGACTTTGGTGATCTGATGATTTTCGGAATGATGATCCCGAATATGATCGGGCTGTTTCTGCTCTCCGGTATCGTGCGCAAAGACCTCAACGAATACCTGACCAAGCTTCGCAGTGGCGTCTTTGACAAAGCTGCCGCGGCGAATGAGTCTTCGGCTGACCAGGCCTGAGGTTCGCCTCCGACTGTCGTCTCCTGAGTTTTGACGGAACTGGTCCGTATGAGCTTTGAGATCGATATCGACAATCGCCAGCATGCTCTGGCGATTGATGAGCCACGACTGCAAAAAGCAATTCTCGTCACATTGCATCAGGAGTTGGTGGAGTCTGCTGTACTCAGCATTTCGCTCGTCGACGACCCCACAATTCATCAGCTCAACCGGAAGCATCTGCAGCACGACTACCCAACGGATGTGATCAGCTTTCAGCTGGAGCATCTCGTTGTCAGTGAACAGCCGAATGGAACTGATGACGGCAAGCCTTCCGCCGGTTGCCATATCGAGGGGGAAATCGTTGTCAGCGCTGACACGGCCATTCGGATGGCCGCAGAAGCAGGCTGGTCTGCCAATGACGAAGTGATGCTGTATGTGGTACACGGACTGCTTCACCTTTGTGGCTATGATGATCTGGAACCTGATCTGAAAATCACCATGCGCGAACGTGAGCGTAGTGTGCTCGCGGAACTCCAGCTCACTCCGATCTATCCACAGGACGAACCTGCTGACAGCTGATGAAATCCAACTGTCTGCAAACGACTACGGAGGAACGCAGTTGAAAATACCCGTGGGAGGTACAACCGGTGTCTGATCGTCCAACCGTCTCCGCTGATGACTCAACCGCCCCCATCGAGTTCCGACCGGCCCTGGTAGTCATTGGTACGTTCTCCGCCATTACGGGGATTGTGTTGATCCTGCTCATCGCATTTCTGCCAGTCGACCCGCGTACCTGGGGGCTGGAATTTGTTAGTGCGATCACAGGTCTGACTGTCGTTTTCGGCGTCCTGCTGATCGGTGGGGGATTTGGTGTTCTCGCCGTTGCTTCACAACAGTGGAATCAATCGAGAAAGAACTCAACACCCGACAAATGACTTGTCGCGTCGCAGCCGTTTGAAATTGATGGAATCCAGCAAGACAGCGAAATGCTGTGATTGTTCAGCCCTGTGAGGAATTACTGATGCCGTTTCACTGGACTCTGGCCAACCGCACACTGACCCGACGCGAACTCCCGCTGTTGATGGGAATCCTGAATGTCACCCCGGACAGCTTCTCCGATGGCGGTCAATTCCACACCGAGGATGCTGCGGTCCGACAAGCTGAACAACTGGAACAGGCGGGTGCCGATATTCTTGACATCGGCGGCGAATCAACTCGTCCGGGTGCTGTCCCCGTAAGTCTTGAAGAAGAACTGCGGCGAACAATTCCGGTAATCCGCCGACTGGCCGGCAGTGTCAGGATTCCCATCAGCATCGACACCACGAAGTCCGAAGTGGCCCGACAGGCCCTTGATGCTGGGGCAGAAATCGTCAATGACATCTCCGGACTGACCTTTGATGCAGAAATGGCAGAAGTTTGCCGAGTGCATGATGCGGGAATCTGCCTGATGCATATCCAGGGAACTCCGCAGACAATGCAGAACGCACCGGCTTACCACAATGTCGTTCAAGAGGTAAGCGACTTTCTGCAGACTCAGGTTGATCGCTGTTTGATGCTGGGAATTCCGGCCGAAAGAATGTGTGTCGACCCGGGGATCGGGTTTGGTAAGACGGCGGAGCACAATCTTGATCTGATGCGGGCGGTCAGCAGTCTCCAGCAGCAACTGCAGCGACCGGTTCTGATTGGACATTCCCGAAAGCGATTTCTCTCCCGGATTCTCGGCCGAGATGTCGAGGAACGTCTGGGTGGTACGATTGGAGTTGCAGTTGCACTTGCCGAAGCCGGCGTTGACGTCCTGAGAATTCATGACGTTCAGGCAGTTCGCGATTCGCTTGTTGCATGGAACACAGTTCGCCAGGGACGAACCTCGTGATCGTTTCCCCCCTGATCGTCCTCGGGTCACAGTCACCGCGCAGATTATCGCTGCTGCAGAGTCTCTACGGCCCCGACCGCGTGCTTTCCATGCCTCCGCGGAATCCCGATGAACCGGGATTCGCCGGACTTTCGACGGACGAACAGATTAATCAGCGTCTACGACAAATCGTGCGTCTGAAGTACGCCGACGTCAAAGCCCAACTGGACGAAGACGGCCTGCAAAGCGGTCACCACGAAACCGCCGTGGTCGTTGCAGCCGACACTACCATTGTCGTCCCGAGTGATCACGGGCGCATTGTACTGGGGCAGCCACATCCGGAATCGTGGCAAAGCGAAGTACGCGACTGGCTGCAAAATCACCTTTCCGGCCGGTCCCACGACGTCCGAACCTGTGTCCTGGCGGCCTGCGGCAGAGAAATTCAGGAAATCCTGATCTCGACTGAAGTGACATTCCGACCGCTGGCACCGGAGGTGATTGACTGGTATCTGTCCACGGAGGAATCCCTTGGAAAAGCCGGCGGCTATGCTGTCCAGGGACATGCAGCAGCCCTGGTCCAGTCGATCTCCGGCAGCCTCACCAGCGTCATTGGACTTCCACTGCTGGAGACCCGCAGCCTGATTAATTCCGTTCTCGATGCAGAAACGAGACACAGATGACGGCAATCGCATTTCTCACCATGGACTCACTGGATGACTTTGTCGCCTATGATCATCTGCTGACGGCGGAACTGAATCGTCGCGGCATCGAAGTCCGGGAAATCTCATGGCGAGCCCGTGACGTGGCGTGGGCCGACTATCCACTTGTGGTGATTCGCTCACCCTGGGACTACCAACAGGATTTGCCCGGCTTTCTGAAGGTGCTGACGGAGATCGACGCTTCCGGAGCACGGATGGAAAACAATCTGTCTGTCTGCCAGTGGAACTGCAGAAAATCCTATCTGCGCGATCTGCAACAGGCAGGACTTTCGATCATCCCAACCACCTGGCTGGATGAAGTGACAGTGCAAAGTCTGGCCGATGCAACGGCACAGATATCAGAACCGGAACTGATCATGAAACCGCTGATCGGTGCCAATGCAGACCTGACCGAACGCCTGCCGTCTGCACTGACAAAGACGCAGTTGCAGCAGCTGGTCAACCTTTATCAGGGTCGCTCAGTGCTGGTCCAGCCATTCCTGACCAGCGTGCTTGATCCGGGCGAGTACTCCCTGGTTTACTTCAATGGCAATTTCAGCCACGCCATTCTGAAGACACCGGCCAGCGGAGATTTTCGCGTTCAGGAAGAGCACGGTTCCACGATCACA
>JAFMMM010000292.1 GCA_017859815.1 Planctomycetota bacterium
CATGTGAACGGCGGGGTAATTGTGCCGACATTCCGTGACCCCGCAGATGAGATCGCTCTGCAGATTCTGCAAAACTGCTGGCCTGACCTGACCGTGACTGGCGTCGACTGCCTTGACCTGATCTGGGGGCTCGGAGGCTTTCATTGCCTGACCCAACAGCAGCCGCTCGCTGTTGCTACCCACTGACAGGAACGCACTCACCATCAGGCCCCAATGACAGGCGAACCACCCGCTTTTCCACACGCCTGGACTCCCATCGTCCGCCTTACCTCGGTACACTGTCCATCGTGCGTCCCGATGCGGTATCACCATGCGATGTCTGGTTCCGCCAAAATCATCGCCAGCCTGAAAACAGAGATCAGCAATGAAAAACCTGCTGTTGTCAGCCGTGATCGCGGCATTCACTCACGGCACAGTCTTCTCCACAGATGAACCATCTCAGCCAGAGGTCAGCTATTACCGCGCTGTCCGACCTGTGCTGCAACGCAACTGCTCCGGTTGCCACTTTGCCGCAAAAAAAGAAGGGGGGCTCGCCCTCACGACCGTTGCCGGACTGCTGACCGGCGGCGACTCCGGACCTGCACTGGTCGTCGGCAAACCGGACGAAAGCCCGCTGATTCAGTACATCGAAGGGCCCGACGCCGAAATGCCGCTCAACGCAGATCCGCTTCCTGATCGCGAGGTGCAGCTGATTCGCCGCTGGATTGCTGGCGGGGCAACGGACGATACGCCAGCGACGATCGGCCAGGCGATCTCCCCTCAGAATCCACCGACCTATACACGACAGCCACTGGTGACGACGCTGGATTACTCCCCGGACGGGACAAGACTGGCGGTCTCCGGGTATCACGAAGTGCAAATTCATACCCTTGATGAATCCGCTCCTTCAATCCGGCTGATTGGTCGCTCCCAACGAATTGAATCGCTGGCCTTTTCCCCGGACGGAAAGTTTCTTGCCGTTGCCGGAGGTACTCCGGCCCTCTTCGGCGAATTGCAGATTTGGGATCTCTCCAACAACTCCCTGGCGCATTCTCTGAACTTTGGTTTTGATTCACTGTTTGGCGTCGCATTCAACGATGCGGGTACCCTCGTATCATTCGGAACTGCCGACAATGGCGTTTTGGTTGTCGATGTTGTCAGCGGTGAATTGAAAATGCGAATGGACGCTCATGCAGACTGGGTCCGGGGCACCACCTTCTCGCTGAAGAATGACCACGTGATTAGTGTCAGCCGGGATCGATCCATGAAGCTGGCCATCCTCGAAAATGGACAGTTCGTAGACAATATCACCAGCATTACGCCGGGGGCACTCAAGGGAGGGCTTACAGATGTTCAGCGAATTCCGGATCAGGAGCAGGTCCTTTCCATCGGAGCTGATGGTGTTCCGCGACTGTATAAGATCTTTCGAGAAAAGGCTCGAAAAATTGGCGACGACTTCAATCTCCTACGCAGCTACCAGGGGCTGGAAGGGCGTCTGACCGATCTGGATATCAGCAAGTCGGGCAAACGCTTTGTTGTCGGTGCCAGCACTGCTACCGGTGGCTCCGCAATGATCAGTTCTGTGGAAGACACCGCAGCCGTCGTCAGGCTGCTGGAGATCCCTTCGCCTGTTTATGCAGTCAGCTTTCATCCACAGGAAACACAGGTCGCCGTGGCAGGATTCGATGGAGTCATTCGAATCTTCAATGCCGAGGACGGGAAACTGCTGTTGGAGCGGACCGCCGTTACACTCTCCGAAACCACCGCCTCAACGCGATAGCGTATGCCGCCAGGTTTGTCTGGCGGGCCCTGGACAGGGTCGCAGAATGCATCTTTCCACAACAAACGTGCCTGCTGTCCGTCCCGTCAGCCGGGCTGTCAGCCGCACTGGAAGTCCGGTGCAAACGCATCTGGCGGATGCACCGCAACAATCCGCATGCTTCGCTGCGTCTGTTGTGGTAGCAGACGTCCTGCAGGCTCACGAGCGCGGCAGTTCCGTCCCGACATGGCAGCGACGGATTTCAGAAGGTTGAGGAAGACATCTTCGCGGACGCGTCCGGGTAGCCTCGCACGCTGGCGAATCACTCGTCGTCTTCGTCATCCATCAGGTGTCGATAGTTGCGACTTTCCCGTCGCGGTTTTTGCCGCACTGGACGTCGAACATTTTCGTCGTCCTCATCCGCACGCTCGGTCGGTTTACGGCGTCGTTCCCGATCTGCACGCCTGAGCGTGCGTTGATCATCTTCATCCGGGAGAAAGAATTTTTTTGACATCACAGCACTCAGACTACCAACGGCCCTCTTGAGACACCGAAAAAACTGAATCACTGCAGCCCTCTGCAAGCAGCGTTCAGCGTACCTGTCCGATTCAATGCACTGCCAACGCAACTCAACCGGCCAGCCTGGTTGACTTTTCGCGTTTATATCGTCGCGTTGTTCTGAATTTCAGGAGGTGGAATTCGTGTGATCATCCACGAATCCCAACTTCCGCCGATGAAAACACCTCCCGCGGCGGTGAGTGTCGAGGGTTTTCGGCATTTTCCGCACGAGTTCGAAGAAATGGCGATCTGCCAACGCTGCCCCGAAACAGAACGCCAACGGCTAGCATTTCTGAGGAGATGTCAGCACATCCAGCACTCCGCCTCCGGTAGCAGCCATGCCGAATCTTGCGAGACATCGCCTGCGAAGCTCAGTCCTGTCGTCGGAGGCGAATCCGCTATCAGCATTCAGGATGGCAGCGTCAAGCTCCGCATTGGAATCAGCAGAAAACAGAATCCCGCTTTGCAGTTCTGAAATCCGCTCAGGAAACGCTCCGTGACGCGGCAGGATTGAGCGGACCCCGGCAAGGGCTGCCTCCAGCACATACAACCCCTTCGGCTCTTCATACGGAGCGGGAACGCACAGCCAGTCAAATCGACTCAGGCAGCGAAACTTGTCTTCCCGCCCGCTCGGACTGCCAAGGTAGCGGACCCGTTCACCAAACATCTGCTGCAGCAAATCCAGCTTCCGCAGAAACGTCTTTTCATGCAGACCGGGAAGAAATCCTGCCAGATGGATCCGCAATTCCGCTCGCTGAGGCAGGACCCGCTCCGCCGCATCCAGCAGTCGAAACGCCCCTTTCTCCGGGCAGATCCGAGCAAAATAGCCAACAGTCACTTCCGATGAACGTGCCTCCGGTTCCGTCAGCCACTCATCCGCACAATCATCGATCTGCAGCGGTATGCAGCAAAAGCGGTCCCGCGGGAGTCCCAGATACTGGCTCATCGACTGCGCGTAACGATCACTGTGTGAACAGAACGTGTCTACGGTTCTGCAATTTGTCGCGATCCGTTCGATCGCCTCAGACCTCCACGGATCGGGAAGATCACGAAGAAAGACGTCATCGCCCTGGATCAGACAGACTGTCCGCCCGGACCACCCGTACTCACGCAGTGCCGGCAGAACCCCTGAGATCAGCGCGTTGCTGAGTACAACGACGTCCGGCCGCTGATCCCTGACAACAAACTGACACAGCTCGTGAAGCTCTGCCCGCTGCGGTCCTTCCGGTCCGCGCAGCATATCCACGGTCAATGGCCCCAACTGAGACGCGGACGTACTGCTGCTCATTCCCGCCAACAGCGAAACAACAGCCGGCCGATCCAGCCACGACCGGAAACAGCGAGGAATCCATCGCCAACCGGGTAAACAGGAATCCAGATAAACGTTGATTCCCCCCAGGAACACGCGGGAAGCACTCGCATTCTCCTCGTCGACCCGGATTGGGGTATAAGTTGGAATCAGGACAGCATCTGCGCCCGCCATGCGCAGCGACCTCACCAGGGTGTTGTCCTGCATGCATGACCCGCAGAACATTCCCGCACCACCGGCCGTAATCAAACAGATTCGGGCAGCCACAGCCGTTCCTCCGCCTTACGGAATTCAGGATCGCATCAGCAGCAATGTTGCCATCGCAAACACGTCATCG
This sequence comes from Planctomycetota bacterium, assembly GCA_017859815.1. Lineage (GTDB taxonomy): Bacteria > Planctomycetota > Planctomycetia > Planctomycetales > Planctomycetaceae > SXXK01. The sequence goes on from JAFMMM010000292.1 coordinate 3,943, forward strand.
TTCCTGCGGGCCTGCTGCTCCAGCAAATCCAGACGGTCCGCCTCATGGCAGGCCGCACTAAACGAAAAACCGCCGGGATCTTCCATGCCGCTGAGCCAGGGGGCAGTGACCTCCAGCATTGCTCCCATCCGGTCAGTACGCTGGGCCAGGTCGACGATGACAAAAGCGATCAGACGCCGTGACTCATCATCCTGTGCGGTTTCCAGTCTGCGACAGAACCACTGCAGCCCTTCCTCCACGGAATCACCAGCCAGCGCCCGCAGAAAATGCTCACTGGCGTTGTAGTAGTCATCAAAGGGAACATCAGCCGGATAACGAAGATGCTCGCTGAGCTGCTGCCCGTAAACACTCATTTCTATCGCCAGACGCAATTCCGGATCTTCCCGATGCAGATGCCGTGCGAAGCCAACGATCGAATGCAGGTGCGAGACATCAATATGATAATTCCCCTCCGCAAATAATGACTCCTGACCGGCAATCAGCCTCGACAGCGGTACATCGCCGGACTGCAGACGCCCCTGCCGTTCGAGATCAGCGCGAACGGAAGACTTCAGATCGGAGTACAGGTGCGCGACCATCACTCGCGCAGCTTCGCGACGCTCCGGCTGTGACATCTGACCCACCATCTGACTCATCGCGGTCACGGTATTACAGGTTCCGTGCGTTTTCAGCAGCAGCCGAATCCCCGCGACGGCATGAGCGTTTTCATACAGTGCGAGGTTCAGCAGTTCATCCAGTTCCGGACCGTATTGCTCACCGATTTCTGTCGCCCGACGTTCGATCGCTTCGCGAATCAGTTCCGGTTCAGAAATGGTCCGGAAGTAGGCCCACGCATCGGTCAGCTGGCCGGCTTCCAGTAACCGGGTACCGGTTTCTCGGGCAGCATTACGATATGCCTCCCGGTACGCCTCCTCCTGATCGTCCGGGATTCCCTGCAACGACGTCGGCTGAGTCAGCGGCAGCTTCATTTCATGCCGGATTCGCAGCATTCGCGCATCAAACAAACGATGCAAATCCTGCTGATCGGTCAGCGACTGCTCCAGCGCATCAAGAACGGCCTGCGCGTCGGCGGGATCCAGTCCCGATTCAAACTCTTCAATATGTGCCATTGTCTTTACTCGTGTAGAAATCAGGATGGCATCACTCACTGGTCCCGTGAGCGAGCCGCACTATTTTGGTCCTGGCGGGCAATACTGTTTTAGCCAGGAGAAGATCTCCTGGTGCCAGTAGCGACTGTTCGCTGGCTTGTTCACCCAATGTCCCTCATCCGGGAAGTTAATAAACCGACTTGGAACTCCCTGCCGCTGCAGCGCCGTGAACAGTTGAATTCCTTCGCTGACCGGGACACGGAAGTCCAGATCATTATGAATGATCAGCATCGGTGTTTTGAAGTTTGCAGCAAACAAATGCGGTGAGTGTTTTTCGTAGGCCGTGCGATCCGGGCCCCACGGCACGCCCCCGTTCTCGTACTCCACAAACCACAACTCTTCTGTCGTACCGTACATGCTGTCAAAATTATAAACGCCGCAGTGCGTGATCAGGGTCTGAAAGCGATCCGTATGCCCCTGGAACCAGTTCATCATATAACCGCCAAAAGACGCGCCCGCCGCAAACATCCGATCTCCGTCGATGTATTGCTGATCTTCCAGCCAGTCCAGTCCGGCCATCAGATCGTTATAACAGCGCCCCCCCCAGTCGCCACTGATTTGATCGGTGTATTTCTGCCCAAAACCGGTGCTGCCCCGAGGATTCGGGCACGCAACCACGTAACCCTGAGCAGCCCACAGCTGTGGATTCCAGCGGAAACTCCAGCCGTCGGTCCATGCCCCCTGAGGCCCGCCATGCACCAGAAATGCCAGTGGCCATTTCTGCTGCGGATCAAAGCCCGGTGGAGTCAGAATCCACATCTGCATTTTGTCTCCATCCGCGCCTGTCACCTCAACAGACATCGGCTCACGCAGATCGCGTTTGCTTAGCAGGTCTGCTCCCGCGGTTGACAGGATCGCCTGCGGAAATCGTGTACGAATCAGATCCTGATCCAGCCCACCGGCAACAATCCTTGCCGGGTGTGTCATCCGAGTGTGTCGAGCCACCAGTACCCGACCGTCTGCGGAAACCTGCAGACCGCCAAAACTTCCGTTGCCTGAAATGCGACTGGCCTGATTCGGCTGAGTGCGTGAAAGCCCCATAATCGGCCGCTCCCCGCGGACTTCCGTCGTGACAATCAGCTCTTCATCGTCCAGCCACACGATTTCGTCAAACGAAAGATCCAGGTCTTCAGTCAGTGAGACAGCACCTGCCGTCAGGCTCCCGTCCGGGCTGCACGCACATACCATGACCTGCCACTTATCCGCTTCAAAACCAGCCCTCGTGTGCGCACGCCAGGCAAGAAACCTGCCATCACGCGAAAACACCGGGTGGGCATCCGCAGCAGGATTTCGGTCAGTCAGCGTCTCCCACGTCTCTGAGCCACCGTCTGCAGAAACTCGGCACAAATCCGAATTTGTACTCCAGGCCTCGCCCTTTTCCGGAGTGGCGGTGAAGACAACATGCGAACCATCCGGTGAAAACGTGTAGTCCTGAGCAGATCCGAATGTGAACGACGTCGGACTAGCGTCTCGATCTCCCGGTGTCACATCACGCGGCTCGCTGACCTCAAGGGTCCAGCCACTGTCACCAGTAACATCCATCACAAACAGATGCTGCCGTTTGTTTTCCACATAGCTGTTCCAGTGCCTGTAAAACAGTCGATTGAAGACTCTCGCTCGCACCGGCGATTTGTCCAGCATCTGCTGCTGCTTTGCATTCAACTCATCACTCTCGCGGAATGGCAGAGTGGAAAACTCCGGCCAGACCGCAGAGACGAAGGCAACTCGTCGCCCGTCCGGCGACCAAATGCCCCCCGATGCTCCAGTACTGACGTGAGTCAGTTGTCTCGCCTCCCCGCCC
>JAFMMM010000293.1 GCA_017859815.1 Planctomycetota bacterium
CATCGCCTGCCGACGACGATTGCTGCCACTGATGTCGCGGCCCCAGCCGCGACCGCGGCTGTCATCCCACGGTCTTCCTGTGTCCACAATCCAGCCGTCAGGAACCGCAGTACCTGCCGCCGCAAAATTGATCGCGGCCACAACTCCTGCAATGTCGGGAGGCACTCCGTCTTCCTGTGGCAAAGCACCAAAACTGCCGAACCACGTCCCGCGAGCCTCACTGAGGGGCAGAGCATCATCCACATTCGGAATGCCGTCCAGATCGTAATCCGCTGCATCGTCGGACAATGCCCAGTCTCGCAACGGAATTGTCTGGAACTGCTGCCAGCACCAGTTCGCAACCTCACCGCGGGTCTGCAGCGTTGCCGGAATCGACGACAACTCCCTCCCCTCGGGAAACACATATTCCTCACCAGCTCGCTGCAGCAACGCGGCGACCCATTCGCTTTCCGCTGCCTCGTTAGCCCGGAATTCCACATCTCGCGGCCCCACTGGCAGGACGCGGTGAGCAGCCAACATCTGGACGGCCGCAAAGGCCGCATGTTCGGGCGCCAGGTCGGCAAATGGCCACAGCATTCCGGAGCTGCCGCCCTCCGTTCGCTGGACCAGCCCACGCCACACCTGATCCATCAATCGACGATCGAATGGCAACTCCCGAGGAGCCTTTTGCTGCAGCAAACTGACCGCCGCAACGGCTCCCACTGCCTGCCCCACCATCATGCTCTGATCGTGCAGCCGCAATGCAGAACTGACAATGCTGGTATATCCAAGGTTTTTCTGCCCCACCAGTAATCCGTCTGTTGTCTCAGGAATGAGCGCACGAGCAGACAATAAACTGCGTCCGGAATATGGTGGTCCCCATGTGCGGCCGGGACGAAAAACTGCCCGCCATGGTCCGCTGGAGTTGGAATTACGGAATTGCCGCTTCGTCGGGTGAAAATCGTATTCAAACTGCCAGCAACCAACGCCATCGTGATACATCTGCTGTGCATACCAGTTCGCGCGATTCAGAAACCCCGTCGAGTCCTGCTGCCGCATCACATACATCGTTCGCGTATGAAGTGACTCGCGAATATACGGCTTCGGCGGCAGCTGATCGGCTGTCCCAAAATCGTCCGTCAAACGCAGATGCCGGAATAACTCTGCCTGTTCCGGATACTTCTGACCACCCTCCGTCTGCATGTAGTACAGAAAACCAAGAGATCGCTGCTTTGCATCTTCCCAGATCAATTCTCGCTGCTGCTGCGACAACTGCACTACATTCTTTCCGGCGGCACCCACCTCCGTTGCCTCCAGTGCAACTGCCAATCCGGCCGGATGCTGATCCAGCGGATAATCAAACGCCGGGAAACACAACAACACGGCGTCCTGTCCGTGCACCTGCGGATCCGTGCGATCAACCAGGCGACGACTTTCGTAGATCCAGCGGGGCTCGTCCGGATAACCATGGTTTCGGTAATTCTCTGCGTCGTATCCCACGGGCCTGGCTATCGTTGACGGCTGTTCCTGCCACTCCAGAACCATGCACCATGTCACTGGATTCAGATCCGTCAGGGGATATTCCGCCCGCGATTTCGGCGCCAGCGGCTCGCCAAATTCCTGTTGTAAATCAGGACCGAAGAAGTACTCATTCCCCGATCGACTGACGATGTCTCCCCAGTCGCTGGCGTCGATCGTCAGCCTCGCTTGTACTGTCAATGTCGCTGTGTCACTCGACCGCCCAAACTGAACCCCGGTGACTTGCCGTCGCTCGCTCGCTTCTTCGTGACCAAACAAACATGACCGTGGGTGCCAGTCGGTCCGCACCTGCACGCGTCCACTGTCCAGATACGGACGCAGCAGCGCTGTGAACGCCTCCTGCGAGACAGAGGGACGACAGGTCGTGATCACTCGCGTATTGCCGGGGCGGGCCTTCCCTTCACGTTGCACATTGATCGCTTCGATCCGCTCGATCAAATCCCGAAATAAACCGTGGCGAGGAAAGGGGACACCGTGCCCGTATCCCTCCGGTCCGCGATTTTCATCAATGGCCAGCAGACCCTCGGCCGTAAATTGCCCACCCAGCAAATGCGTGTCTGAGACCACGACAATACGCGGTATTCCCATTCGCGCTGCCTGAACCGCTGCGGCACAACCGGATTCCGTGCCTCCAACGATCAGCAGGTCGGCGACAACTTTTTCAGTCTCGACTTCGAAATCCTCGGCCCAGCAGGAAACGCAGCCGTTCGGCAGTTCCAGCAACAGAACGGAAAGGAAGACCAAAAATCGCAGCATCTCTCTGCCCTCGGTTCAGGTTTCACAGATCCAGCCCCTCTGCAATTCTGCCGCATGCACAGACAGAGGGACACCGCCACCGTGGAGATCGACAACAGCTCTGAAAAGAAGCGTCATCGCAATTCACTCGCCGCGGATTGTGACCAGTACCCCTGAAAAACCTGCAGTGGATCGGAGTCACGCTGGTTCAAATCCGGTACACGGTCCCACAGCCAGAAACTGTCGTACAGCACACGCGGATCAGGGGAGGGCCGGTCACGCCAGTAAGCACGGTCGTGAATTAAAATCTCATCTCGCGCTGCATGCCAGTCCGTCATCACGTCGATGAACCACTTGTCCCATACCGCTGACAGTCCTGCCACCACCTGCGGATTCTCGGCAGCGACGTCTGTGGTCTCCGCAGGATCCTGCAGCAGGTCGAACAACATCGGAACCGGCGAATCCCGCACACCCGGCGGCTGCAGTTGACGGTCCAGTGGCATCTCCCAGTGCGGTCGTACAATGCCCCGCAGATAGGCAGGATTGTCACGCAACAAATCCTTCCGCATCGTGGCTGCAATTCCCGGCCAGTACAGTTTCCATCGCCCCTCAATCACCGCAGCATTGGAATACGCTTCCGGGTGGTACCGATTGCGTTGAAAAAATAATGCCCGCCGGGGCGCCATTGCCGACTTGCTGCCCTGTAACAAAGGCAGCACATTACGACCATCGAAACTCCGCAAATCCGGCTGATCAGGCAGGCACGCGGCCAGCAATGTCGGCAGCCAGTCGCAACCGTGAATCGGCTCATCCACGACACGCCCCCCGGTCACTCTCCCGGGCCAACTGACGATCCCCGGAACTCTGATGCCACCTTCAAGTACATCCTGCTTCTGACCGCTCCACGATCCGTTGAAGCGATGCTGTGGTCCAAGCCGTGAATCCCGCCCAAGAAATGGACCGTTGTCGCTGGTCAGCACAATCAACGTGTGATCCCGCTGACCACAGTCTTCCAGCGTTGCCAGGACTCGCCCAAGCCCCGTGTCCATCGCCTCAATCATCGCGTAAATCACGGCCACTGCCTCACGGCTGTCTTTCCCCAACCGTTGTTGATATTTGCGAATCAGATCTTCCGGAGCCTGCAACGGACTGTGCGGAGCATGATGCATCAATGCAATCAGGAACGGTTGATCACCCGCCGTTCGAATGGCAGTACATGCCTCCTCGTTCAGCACGTCGCTGAGATACCGTCCGTCTGCGGCAAACGGTGCGTCGTTCCGTTGCAAATTCCACCGCCAGTAATCCTGACCACCATTGGCGAACCCTGTGAATCGCGCAAACCCTCGGTGATGCGGCAGATAGTCGTCGCAGTACACACCATTGTGCCATTTGCCAATCAACGTCGTTTGCCAACCTGCCTGCTGAAAGAAATCGCCCAACGTTGGCTGTGACAACGCAATCCGATCGAGCCCACGATTGGACGGCACGTCAACAGCACCGCTGCGATGGTTATAACGGCCGGTCAGCAACGCCGCTCGTGACGGTGCACACAGCGGGGACGCGGCATAACACGATGTCAGCCGCACACCCTCAGCCGCCAGCGCGTCCATCACCGGAGTATCGATCAGTGGGTTTCCGTAACAACCGAGATCACCCCAGCCCAGATCATCCGCCACAATCAACAGGATATTCGGCGGTCGCCCCGCAGCCGCCACCACACGGTCCTCGTCGCCGACAGCAGCCGGCAGAAAGAATCGCAGGAACAGCGCGAACAGCAGCGGCAGCGCCGAACGCTGCCACTGCAACATGGTCCACAGGCTGTCCACCACAGATCGCGTCACCAGAGATCGGGTCACCAGACGCAACGTCAAGAACCAGGCAAATTCAGTCACATTGGTCCTCGCTTCGCCAGTGCCACTCCTGCAGAACTCACGCAAGAATTGATTCCACGGGACGGACTTCACGATCGTCCGGACCAAGTTTACGATCCACACCCATGGCATTCAGCATGGTGTTGTAGACGTCCACTCCCTCCGCTCCGACGTCCTGAATTTCGCCGGTCCGAAACCGGCCATTGCCACCTGTCACCGCATGAAACACACCGGTCAGCTCCCGCTTGACGTCATTGTGGCGACCATCACCGGATTCCGTGGAGATCGTAATCAGAGAGTTCTCCAGGATCGTCCGCCCATTGGCCTCACGGGAATCTTCGTCATCGAGACGGCTTAAGAACCAGGCCAGCTCACGCATCTTCAGGTGAGCATGAGCACGCAGTTGCTCGTTCGATTTCTTTTCGTTGAACTTGTGCCACCATTCATGGCTGCAGCCTTTATCTCCGCTGGCGTTCTGCTGCCCGGCGTCGTCAAAGGTGAACACTTTACGTCCCTCATACTCATAATCGCCCTTCAAACGAATGCGTTCCCCGGCGGCGAGAAAGGTCAGCGACCCGAATCTGACACGGTCCATCTTCACGGCCATCGCATACAAATCCGCCATCAGCCTCCACTCACTGGTCAATTCCTCGACTGTAATATCAATTCCCATCCCGCCGGGATCCGCAGACCCACCGTGCAGCAACAGCGACTGTGGAGGAGCATCGGGGGCACCGTCGCTGGTCCGACGCATCGCAAAGGCACGCTGTTCGAACTCGCGAATGCGATCGAGGTGCTCGGCGATTCTGCCACGCGATGTCGCACCCAGCGGTGAGCGAGTTCCGGTGTAGAAACGATACTGGTCAACGACCGAATCCAACACACTGCGTCTCAACCGACGCCGCGTCAGGTCGCCGTCACCACCGGTGATGTCCAGAGTCCCGAAGACACGCTCAAACAGATCCCGCGGTCGTTCCTGAATCGTTGCCGCCACTGTTCCGTCGGGATTGTAGCTGTGCACGTATCGACAAACTCGACTGCGACGGAAAAACGTCCCGCCGATCAGAGTGGGCACCATCCCTGGCGGAAGTCCGTCCGGATGCGCGCCCCGACGAATCAACTGATCGATCGAACCACCACCGGCTTTGGCCTCACCATCCGGTGGTTCCGCCGTGAACGCAGCGGCCGCTCCGTCATAATGAGCGTTCGCGCCTTTTTCGTCCGCCCGAGTGTGATCCACGCCACGCATGATCAGCAGTTTTTCGGCCAGCGGCTGCAGTGGTTCCAGCACGCCGCCGAACCCCTCCTGCTGCAGGGGCGCCGGGATTCCGAGTCCGAAAAACAAATTGAAGGCTCGAACCGGTACGTCTGCCCGCATCGCAGCCGATGCCGTCGGCAGCATCTCTTCCAGCAGCGGAAGCCCAATGGTGATACCGCCAAGGCCACGCATGGCCTGCCGACGTGAGAATCGCGTTTTCATGAGAGACCACCCTTTTTGGTGCCCACATCGAGCACACTGATTCTTTTGGCAGCAAAGCCCGGAACTGTTGTCGTAATCGTCACGACATCACTTCCAGCATCAGAGTCACATTCGTTCCGGTCAAATCGAGGGAGGTGGCGTGCCGAAGAGGCAACTGAGATCTGCAGTTCCTGCCAACCCGTTTTCGATACCGACGGCAAGATCACTCCGCCGCCATTTCCGTGCGTCCCAACAACACCAGATCACTCAACAGAATTGCCTTCATTAACGCCTGATAGCTTCCGCCTTCGGCCACCGCTGATGCGTGTATCCCTTCGATCTGCCGCGCTTCCCGAACTCCCACGGGACGCCCCAGCGTAAACTGAACCAGTTTCCAGGTCAGACTCTGCTGCACCCGATCACTTTCCGCCAACAATTCCATCAGCTGCCGCGAATTCTGAAATGATACCGGCCGCGCTGTCCCCGGGAACAACAGTTCCCCGTCTTCACGCAGGGAATTTCCGAATCGATCCACATCACTGTGAGCACCAACGCCGTCGTATTTTTCCAGTCCAAAAGCCAGCGGTTCAAATCGCGTATGGCATACTCCACACTTCTGATCCGCGATTCGCCCCTCCGCAATCGCTCGCTGTGTCAGTCCCTCACGCAGGGGCGGTGCAGTCGTGTTCACGCAGGGCGGAGGTGCGTTAATTGTCCCACGCAGCAGGTCGTGCAGCACAAACAATCCGCGCGACACCATCGACGCGTCATCACCGCCAATCGTTAACACACTGCCCTGTGTCAGCAGTCCGCCTCGCTCCGAAACGTCTCGCAAATCATACCGCTGCCAGCCGTCACCCGCTGACTTCAACCCATAGTGCGAAGCCAGTTCCGGAGTCAGCCAGCTAAACTGAGCGTTCAGCAGGTCACTCAGCGGTTTGCGCTGCTCCCAGACCAGATCTTCAAAGAACCGTTCCGTTTCTTCCCGCATGGCGGCAGCCAGTTGCGAACTCCAGCCGGGAAACTTTTCTGCAGCCGGTCGCATACTTGCTAAACGATTGAGATTCAGCCACTGACTGATGAACTGAACAGATCGCTCCCGGGCTCGATCGTCCTGCAGCAAACGATCAATCTGCGCTGAAATTTGCTCCGTGGAGCCAAGTTCTCCCTTGTCAGCAGCGGCAGTCAATTCTGCATCCGGCGGCCCGCCCTGAATCATATAACTCAATCGTGACGCCAGTTCCCACGAGTCCGGACGACGAGGTTCACCGTCACCGCGCTGCCGCTCCATTCGATAGACA
>JAFMMM010000294.1 GCA_017859815.1 Planctomycetota bacterium
TGCCGCTGATGGTGTGGATCAAAGCAGTCAGAGAACCCAACAGTCTGATGGCCACGGGCCTGAGTTTTTTTCCTCCGTCAACACCGCTGATGATGACGCTGCGGTTGTCGACAGGCGCGACAATTCCGTTGTGGCAGATTCTGCTCAGTTTCGTCATTCTGGTCGGTGGCACCGTCCTGGGTGTCACGGCTGCTGCGAGGATCTACCGGATTGGGATTCTATGGCAGGGGAAAACTCCCCGTCTCAGCGAAATGATTTCCTGGCTGGTGAAGGCTCCCAACTGATGTCCTGTGGCCGAACGGCTGCGTGACGTCATCCTGCGACTCAGATTTGGCCGTTGTTTGACCGTTGCCGGTCTCCAGGAAGTCATTGTGTCTCGATGCAGTACAGATGTTTTGCACCCCGCAGGAACAACTGTTTGCCAGCGAGAGCCGGCGACGCATCAAAACGGTCCGAGAGTTTATTTTCCGCAAGCTGCTCGAAATCTTCGCCGCGACTCAGGACCAGCGTCGTTCCATTCCGTCCGGTGATGTAAACGCGATCGGATGCCCCGACCGGCGATGCATAAATATTGGAAAGCTGGCCAATCCGCAGCGGTCCGAAGACGATCTTTCCTGTGGTTGAGTTGACGCAGGTGAGGATGGACTGGTTGGACTGGTTGAAAAACAGCAGTCCGTCGTACAGCAGCGGGGAGGGAATGTAGGGCGTTCCTCGATCGTGTTGCCAGACAATCTTTCCACTGTCTGTCAGGTCCCCCGTCTCGGTCAGCGGAATGGCCATGGCTGAGTACCCCTGGTATCCGCTCATGCAAATCACATTACTGCCGTCGATTACGGGGCAGGGAATCACATTTCCGCTTAGGCCGCTGCACTGCCAGATGATCTCTCCGGAGTCGAGGTTGTAGCTGCGAATGGCATTTGATGCGGCCGTAATCACCTGACTGACTCCGTCAACCGTGACAACTGTGGGTGTTGCCCATGCGTTGCCTTCGTCGCGAATTCTCTTCCAGAGTGTCGTACCGTTCTCGGCATTCAGTACTTCAATCGTGCTTTCCCCGGCGTGATCACGAACAATCACCAGCCTTCCGTCGAACAGGGCCGGTGAACAGCCTTCGCCCAGACTTGATCCGACACGCACTTCACCGAGATTCCGGTTCCAGCGTGGATTTCCATCAAGATCAAAACAGTAGAGTCCAGCAGATCCGAACCAGCACCACAACAGTTCACCGTCGGTGATTGGTGAGGCCGAGGCAAAATCGTTGTCCTGATGTGCTCCCTCGTGAGGGATTTTTTTGGCCGCGGTGCGTTTCCACAGGACACTGCCCGTATTGCGATCAAGGCACAGGACCACATACTCGTGTTTGGTGTTGGGACGCTTGATGTCAAAGAAATTCGTCTTCGGCTGGTCCTCCGGGTTGGGGATGGAGAGATCCCGTTCCCCGGTGTTGATCGTTGTCAGCAGAAAGACCTGTTGCCCGTGAATGACGGGAGTGGAGGTTCCGTTTCCGGGGACTGCGACCTTCCAGCGGATGTTCTTACTTTCGCTCCAGTGAGTCGGAGGATTTGCAGTGCGGGAAACACCATTGCCTTCCGGACCGCGCCATTGATTCCAGTGGTGGTCGTCAGCAGCCTGGCTGAGTGTGCCGACGAGCAGAACATTCAGAACGGTCGCGGAAAGAAACAACGAGAACATCAGCCGGGTAAGATTCACGGTCTGGCTTTCAGTCACGAGGATGAGATACGGAGTCAAAGCAGAACTGTTCCGGTACTGCTGCCGAACCTGTGCGTCTCCACGGCTGCCGCATTCATCTGCCAGAGGAACGACAGTGAAGTCAGCAGGACTGCAATGCTTTTGAGAGCGGTGAACGAAGTCCGGGTGCTGACAGGAACAGCGACGGAACAGAACAATCGGGGAGGGGGCAACAATCCGGCGGAATCACAGATGTCTGAGCCGGAATTGACCAGCTCAAATTCTGAGCAATCATTGTCGGCTGGACTCTGCCTGAGTTGTTCCTGTTGTGCGTGAGTCCGGGCTTTACACTGTCGCGGGTCAAATCGTGGACACGAAAGAACCGCGGTGCAACAGAATTCTCAGGATGGCTCGGCACGCCCCACTATTCGAACGGCACAACGGAGTTGCAGAGAGTGAACATCGCGGTGTCCTCCTGCAGCCGTGGTTCACGAATCAATGCAGGTGACGGCCATAGCTGGGGTCAAACGCAACTCAGCGACTGCTGGAACAGCAGCCGCTGAGTGCAGCGTGATTGACGAAATACGGGCGACGAGCTTCAGTCCACAGTTGTGAACGGAGAAGCTGGCAGTCCCGCTTTGTTGTACAGGTTCACGCGAGGATTGGAGTCATAGGCGTAGCGAACATTCTGCGGTTCAGCCACGTCATCGCTCCAGACAACAACGCTGTCACCCTCAATCGCGGCGGTGGCCCAGTGCCAGTTGCCGTCCTTGTCCTGAACAGAGAATTCGGCGATCGCAGCATCGGGCGTTGCCTGAACTGGATCAAGGTAGAAGTCGCCACCTTTGTCGGCCACCATCAGACCTTCGCCAACGTAGTCGAAGCTGATATGGACCTTGTTGCCATCGACCTTGTGGTTGGCATATAGAGGACCGGAGGGAACGACGTCTTTGCCATAGTCCTTCGCCAGAGCCCACAAAGCGAGACGGTGACCAACGTCCTGTTTGTTCCGTGGATGGATGTCGTTTGCAGCACCGATGTCAATGATGACGGCCATGCCTGTGCCTGGTACCCGCAACGCGCGCCGCTGGCCCTCGCGGACTGGCCCCCAGCCACCGCCAGCAGGTTCGCCGGTGTGACCGCGTCCGAAGTCAGCCAGCTGAACCCAGTAGAAGGAGAGCTTGTCATTCTGAAAGACACTTCTCCAGCCTTTCACGAGCGCTTCCTTCAGGTAGTTGTAGCGCAGGCCGTCATTGGCGTTGGATTCGCCCTGATACCAGATGGCCCCGCGAACGCTGAGCGGAGTCAGGCCAGCGACCATGCCGTTATAGATCTGAGTTGCCCCGCCCTTGAATTTGCCCTGGGCGAGTTCGTCGACGTAGTCCTTCAGCTGCGGAACCTGATCAAAACCGACCGGCGGAGTAAAGGGTTCGATTCGCTGGCCACCCCAGTTTGTTCCGACAAGGCCGATCGGTACGTCCAGCTCTCTGCTGAGCGAGCGGCCAAAGAAGTAGCCGACAGCGCTGAAACCACCCACTGTGTCAGGGGAACAGACCTGCCAGTCTGCTTCCTGAGCGTCCTGCTGAGGCTCGTTCTGCTTCACGTGTTTGGGCACGTTGAACATGCGGATCGTAGGGTAGTTGGCGTCTGCGACCTCTTGCTGAGCGTTGGCAGCCTGAGTTACCCGCCATTCCATATTCGACTGCCCGGAGCAAATCCAGACTTCACCAGCGAGGATCTCTGTGAACTCCACTTTCTCGTCGCCGCTGGTGATCAGCATTTGCAGCGATTTTCCGTTGGCTTTGCGGGGTTTCAGCTCAACTGACCACCGCCCATCGTCCCCAACAGCTGTTCGGCTTGCGGAGGCTGTTTGCAGATCTGTCAGATCCACCTGAACAGCCCGGCCGGGTTCGCCCCATCCCCAGACACGGATGGGCATATCCTGCTGCAGTACCATATGACTGCCAAAAACGTTGGCGACTTTGAGTTGCGCCAGTGCTGGAGATGACAGCAGCGTCAGCAGCATGACAGGAATCAACAGGAAACGAGACGGCTTCATTGGTTTCTCCGGAAAGTGATGGGGCTTCCGCCAGTTCAGGTTGCGTTTGTCAGCTTTGACTGCCGGCGTACGCGGCTGTGCAGTTTACCTGGCCCGGCAGAGATGGTCAAAACACAGGGGCGGGCTGTTGCGTGTCAGCTGCATTGCGCAGAGATTGATTTCGATACCAATCCCGGAATTTCTTCCCGCCCTTTGCGAATCTGGGCAGTGATTCGCAGCGTGAGTTTCTGTCACCAGCGGGGGACCTGTGATTCTGTTCAGAGACGGTCAACCGATCCGGGAATCTCGATGGCAACATGATGCCCGCCCCGCAGTTTTGGGCGGTGCCTCGGGAGGATGGACGATGTCTGGTCTGATGATCGTCCGCGGAATCTGACGCCGACTGTCAGGACGGCCGCGCATGACATCGTGTGCCGGTTCAGCCAGGGCTGTGTTTGGGGCCAAAAAGTTTTGCCAGCAGGCTGTCTACTGCGGGCGCATATCTCGCTGACAGTATGGATGCAAGAATGGCAGCAATAGCGCCGGTGAAGACATCCATTGTGTAGTGCGCTCGCAGCGCCAGAACCGTAAAAATTTCAAATACCGCGATGATGGCCCCGATGATTATCCAGCGGGCTTTTTGATGCCCTGTTCGGTACAGCTCAATGGCACCCAGCACTGCGATTCCGGTGTGGCCGGAAAAGAAAAAGTCACTTGCGACGTGATAGGTGACCAGCAGAGACGGGAATCCTGGATCAAACCAGATCATCCCGGGGGGCTGATCGAGCGTCGTCAGCAGTTGACAGGCCTGACGCATTCCAAACAGGATCAGCATTCCGAGGAACGGCCGGAGTGTGTTGCCGAAGATCGACTTGAACAGCAGCGTAACGCCCAGCAGATCAATCACAGCGGAACTGCTGACAAGCAACAGGGTTGCTGCCGATTTGTGTTGTTGCAGGTACGTGTTCGGCGCGTCCAGCACATTGTGCAGCGTATCTCCGATCGTCCCCGGTTCGTGAGCCTGCTCACCAATCAGATTCTGGGTCCAGAACCAGAGTCCCAGTCCGAGGATGATGACCACCGCATGGCTCCACCAGGGCCCACCTGTGGATTTGTCCGTCATACAGTTTTACTCCGTGAGCAGGTTCGGGCCGGATTTCGACGGCAGACAACTGGCCATTTGCAAGTGTCGATGGGACCGACTCCGTCAGGGATGATTGCACAGAAGTCGATTCTGCGATAGTCCTGCGAGGTCAGGGCTGGAAATGAAATGCGTGGTGGTTTTGATTCTGGCTGACGCGGAATTTGGACGTCTGCCTCGACCGAACGAAACGGTTATGTTTGGTAAGATATCCACCGAGCCCCCTTGAAGTGCATTGTCAGTGGGAACATGGCGCGACCGATCAACATGCTGAAATAAGGACGGAAGTGGATGAGGCCAGGTGAGATCAAAAAATACTTGCAGGAAATGTCCACCGTTTTCTCGGGATTGTCGCATCTCGATACAGCGGACGGGGATGACTGGTCTGAAGTCAAGACGTTCTCTCCTGGTGAGGTGGTGTTCCGTCAGGGGGATGCTGGTGATTTCTGCTATTTCATCCGGAATGGAACGGTGTCGGTACTTCGTACAGACGATGACGGAACGGAGACACTGCTGGCGAAACTTGGAGCGGGTCAGTGCTTCGGAGAGTTGGCGCTGATTCACAACGCTCCTCGTGCCGCAACGATCGTGGCCGACGAGGCGGTTGAGTCGATTGCAATTCGTGGCTCCAAGTTTCTTGAGTTGTACGACGCGCTGCCGGATCTGAAGGGTTTCGTGGGGGCGCTGCAGAAAATCTATCCCCTTGCCGGAAAAGGATTTCGTACTCAGGGCGCTGGTCGATTTCTTGACCATGATTGCCTGACAACGACCTATCACGGGGAAGCGGGCATCACCGTGGTTTCTCAGCGTGTGATCGGAGTGGACCTGTTTCATCTGCAGGTTCTTGGCGTCGATACGTCCGGGGCGGAAGCGGTTCGCTTTTTAGACGGTGACGACAGTCGAGAGATCGTCATTGTCGACGAAAAAATCGCAGAGATCACGGTGCATGGGGAATGGTCGGAACTGGGTGAAGCCTACAGTATGGCCGTGAATGGTCAGCCGTTTCCTCAGACGACAGCCACCATATTTCGCCTGAAGGGTTCATTGTCTCTGGAATCACGAGGAACTCTCGATGACGACGCAGAGGTGGTTTGCGGATGCGCCCAGGTGACACGAGGTCAGCTTCGTAAAGCCCTGCTTGAAGGTCACGATACGGAGGACAAACTTGCTGAAGTCACCGGGGCCAGTGGTGTCTGTGGAGCCTGTCGGCCGCGAATTTCTGAGTTGATCGGCAGAATCGACTGGACTTCTGTGATCGTGTCAGAAGAGGTTCGGCACAGCAACAGTGTCCGCAGTTTTCGATTGCAGCCCTGCGGGAAGCCCGTTGCTGCCGCAAAGCCTGGGCAGCACATTGTTGTTCAGGCACGAATTGACGGCAAATGGCTGCAGCGGCCCTACACTCTGACATCATCGGCGGTGGAGACGCGGTACTACGAGATCACCGTCAAACGCGAAGATCGTGGTACGTTTTCACGGTGGATGTTTCATAACCGCCGGGAGGATGCGTTGATCCGGGTCTCCCGGCCGCAGGGGAACTACGTACTGGACGAAGGTGATGCCCGTCCAGTTGTTGCGCTGGTGGCGGGAATTGGCGTGACTCCGGCAGTGTCGTTCTGTCGTTCCGCGGCATCAGCCGGGAACAACCGATCCATTCATGTGCACTATAGCGCAACAAGGCCTGAAGACCTGGTCTTTGCGGACGAGTTGCGGCGGCTTTCCCGGGATCACAGCAATATCTCCCTGCACACTCAGATTACGTCAGATCGAGGTCGGTTGGATCAGGCCGGAATAGAGACGCTGGTTTCAGAGTATCCCGACGCGGTGTTTTATCTGTGTGGTCCCGAGGGTTATCTGCAGGCGATTTCACAGGCTCTGCTCACGTCGGGGATCACACAGGACCGGATCCGAACGGAAGAATTTGTCCATGCGGCCGCAACAAATGCGGCAGAGCGCCCAACTGCCTGTCCGGCTCATCAGGGAACCCGCCGAGGCGCGAT
>JAFMMM010000295.1 GCA_017859815.1 Planctomycetota bacterium
GGTGGATCACCGGGCCGCTGCAGAACCGCAAAGATGACATTCAACAAACAGATTATGCCAGTAGACGAACAACGTATGCTAATTGAACGCCAGGGTGATTTACAGGAGTTGTGCGAGCACATTCGAAGTTGCGGCGAAGTGGCGTTCGATACGGAATTCGTATCTGACGCAGGCTATCGGGCGGAACTGGGCCTGTTGCAATTTGCAACTGAGGAGCGAACGGTTGCGGTGGACCCGCTTGCCGTAGAGTCGCTGCAGCCCTGGTGGGACGTCATGAGTGACGAGACGACCACGATTATCGTCCATGGGGGTCAGGCAGAGGTGCGATTTTGCATCCAGGAGGGTGGTTGTCTGCCGCAGCGTGTGGTGGATATTCAGATCGCTGAAGGGCTTCGCAGCCGAAGTTTTCCCCTGGCCTACGCGGCGATTATTGAACGCGTGCTGGGAGTGCGTGTTTCCAGTCATCAGACGCGTTCCAACTGGCTGAAGAGGCCGTTGAGTACGGAGCAGCTGAGCTATGCACTGGAAGATGTCTCTTACATTCCCGAGGCATGGGCGAAGCAGAAGCAGTGGCTGGAATCGCAGGGGCGACTGGCCTGGGCCGAAGCGGAGTTTTCGCGGATGTGTGACGACGTCAGGCGTGAAACAGAACAGCCTCCATGGGCTCGACTGTCCGGTTTGCCACGACTATCCCGTCGGGAACTGGCAACGGCGATGGAGTTGGCTTGCTGGCGAGATCGTGTGGCGCAAAGTCGCAATCGCTCGCCACGGCGTATTCTGCGTGACGATCTGTTGATGGATCTTGCGCGTCGGCGACCGTCCAATGAACAACAGGTCCTCGCAACTCGTGATTTGAATCGCCCGGATTATCGCCGACTTCTGCCTGAAATCCTGGAAGTTGTGGAATCTGCCGGGCAGATTCCGGAGGCGGACTTGCCTCGCCGGATTCCTCGCGCTGAAGAGAGTGGTTCGGATGAGCAGACTGTGGCGCGACTGCTGGCGCTGGCGGTTGCCAATCGCTGTGCCGAGCTGGATTTGGCACAGGCGCTCGTTGGAACCAACCGGGACCTGCTGGATGCGGTTCGAATTCTTCGCGGCGACGGGAATCGGTCGGAAGCCAAACTGCTGACCGGCTGGAGGAACGACACGTTCGGCGAATTGCTGGAGCATGTGATCAGCGGCAAGATCTGGTTTCGAGTTGCTCCACCATCGTCAGCGGTTCCATTAGTTTTCGAAAAGCGAGATTCCTGAATTGCTGCGGGAGGGTCCATGGCAGGAGCCAGCAGAGTTCGGCAGGACCCGTCAACATCCATCGCGCAGTGCACTGCGCGAGAATTCCTGCGGCTGCCGAAAAAAAACACGATCGTGGCGGCGGTCAGCGGAAAAGGTGTGGCATAGTGTTCAGACACCGCCGGTGTTGTTTGCCGGCAGTTCCTGAACTTGATGCGAGCGGGACTCATGTCCGGAGCAGAACGTCGACTTCGAATTGTCATGGTCGCCTCGGAGGCAGTGCCGTTTTCCAAAACCGGTGGTTTGGCGGACGTCTCCGGATCGCTCAGTCGCGCACTGGACCGGGCTGGTCACGATGTGGTTCTGATCCTGCCGGATTATCCGGCCTTACGTCAGGGACGCAGCGAAGCCGCGATTGTGAACGGCACCGGCCTGCAGTTTTCGCTGGATATGAATGGGCGTGCAGTCACTGCGGGATTGAACTGGGCGTCGCTGCCGGACAGTCAGGTTCGCGTTCTGCTGGTCAGCCAGCCGGAGTATTTCGATCGCTCACATTTGTACGGTGACACGTCAGGCAGCTACTTTGACAACTGTGAGCGGTTCTGTTTCTTCAGCCGGCTGATTCCGGAGATCTGTCGAAAACTTGTCCTGCAGCCGGACATTCTGCACTGTAACGACTGGCATACGGGATTGATCCCGGCATTGTTGAATACGGTGTATGCCGGAACTCGGGGGCTGGAGCAGACCGCTTCGGTGATGACCATTCACAATCTTGCCTATCAGGGGCAGTTTCAGGACTACGAGTTTCCGCTGACCGGCATGCCGCGTCGTTATTACAATATGTATCAGATGGAAGCATGGGGGCATCTGAATCTCCTGAAGACGGGGCTTTCCTTTGCAGATCAGCTCACCACGGTCAGTCCCAGCTATGCGGACGAGATCTGCTTGCCCGAGAATGGTTGCGGGTTGGACGGAGTGCTGCGGCACCGGCAGTCGGATCTGGTGGGGATCCTGAACGGGATCGATGAGCAGATCTGGGATCCCGCGGCGGACCCAATGATTTCCGCCAATTACACGCTTTCAAGCAGAGCATCCGGAAAAGCGACCTGCAAGCAGAAGCTGCAGGAGGTCTTCGGGCTGGATCAGGATCCGACGACGCCGCTATTGGGCATGGTCACTCGCCTTGCGGATCAGAAGGGCCTGGATCTGATCGCGGCGGGGATTGAGCGAATTCTGGCTGCGGGAGTTCAGTTTGTATTCCTCGGCACCGGTGACGCTCGCTATGAGCAGTTGTTGTCAGCGTTGCCGCGGCGATTTTCAGGTCGGATCGGTGGGCGAATTGGATTTGACGAAGCGGCTGCGCACCAGATTGAAGCCGGGTCCGACATGTTCCTGATGCCCAGCCGATTTGAACCTTGCGGACTGAATCAGATGTACAGCCTGCGATACGGGACGGTACCTGTGGTGCGGGGTGTGGGTGGTCTCGCTGATTCCGTCATTGATTACGACGGGCAGCCGGGAACTCTGGACCGGGCAACCGGGTTTGCATTCCGTGAGTATTCGACGGATCAGTTGGTGCAGACGATCGTGAGAGCTGTTGCGAGTTATCGGCAACCGGACGTCTGGAGCCGGCTGGTTGACAATGGGATGCGTCAGGACTGGTCCTGGGATCGCAGTGCAGCGGCCTACCTGCAGGTTTATGAACGGGCGCTGCAGAGTGTTTCCAGTCGTCAGCAGGCGGGGCGTAGCTGACTGACGGAAGTCCTGCCGGGGGGCCAGGTGTCCGACTTGAACTGCCTTTGGGATTAAGACTGAGATTCGATGGATTGAGCCCCAGTTGCAGTGGTTTCGGCGGAAGAGCGGGGGCGAACTATCCTGCGAGATGCGGGGATTCTGCGGAAGTCGGAATCAAACTGCCGTTCTGGTAGGCCAGACCCGCAGATTTTTGGCCAACAGCGGAGCCAAAAAAGTCGTAAATTTGGATGGAGTGGAAGTGTGCGCCCATCTTCTGCTTCCGATTTACCCAGTTCCAGGCGTTTTGCAGAGTGAAAACACTATGTCTGAAGCGGTCATTGAGATTAGGAATCTCTCCAAAATCTACCGGGATTTCTGGGGACGGAAAAAAGTCCAGGCGGTCAAGAGCCTGAGTATGGACGTTGAAAAGGGTGAGGTTTTTGGTTTGCTGGGGCCGAACGGTTCCGGAAAAACCACGACGCTGAAGATGCTGCTGGGACTGCTGTTTCCGACGTCGGGTGAAATGAAGATTCTGGGTCGTCCGGCATCGGATGTTTCCAAGAACGAGCGGATTGGATATTTGCCGGAAGAGTCCTATCTTTACCGCTTTCTGAACGCTGACGAAACGCTCGACTTCTACGGTCGTCTGTTCAACATGTCTGTCGCTGATCGTGCAAAACGTGCGGATGAGTTGATTGAGATGGTTGGTCTGGGGCGGGCGAGGCGGCGGCAACTGAAGGAATACTCCAAGGGGATGACGAGGCGAATCGGTCTGGCTCAGGCGCTGATCAACGACCCCGACCTCGTCCTGCTGGACGAACCCACCAGTGGTCTGGACCCGCTGGGCACGCGGGAAATGAAGGACCTGATCAAACAGTTGAAGAGTCAGGGGAAAACGGTGGTACTGTGCAGCCACCAACTGGCGGATGTCCAGGATGTGTGTGATCGCATCGCGGTTCTGTTTCAGGGCGAACTGAAGGTACTCGGACGAGTGGACGAGCTGCTGGAGGTGCGTGACGAGACGTTGATTCGCACGCCCAGTCTGTCTGCAGAAGTTCAGGCTGAGGTCAAAGCTGTGCTGGACAAGCACAATATCTCGGACGCAGAGTTCACTCGACCAACGGCTGATTTGGAGCAGTTGTTCCTGCGCACGGTGCGAGAGAGCGGGGAGCGTCCGGGTCGTCGATTTTCGACTGAGGAGGTTGCGGCCTCAAGCGCGGCTTCCGAGACCTGAAAGAAATCGAATCGGCAGAGTTCTCTCCCGGGCAGGCCTGTGGAACTGAGCTTGCTGCAGCGGCAAATCCTGTATTGCGTCTGAATCCTTCCGTCAGTTGCAGAGCGTGCAAATCATGGAATTTGATATTAACCCGTACAACTTTCGATTAGCGTCACAGATGTGGCTGCAATTGATTGGGCTCCTTGCTGCGATCAGCCTGGTGTTGTCTTTGGTGCTGGCAGTGGCAAGAAATGGCGTCGGCGCGGGCTTGAAATTATTCAGGGACGGTCTGTCAGGATATCTTTCTGACCTCGCCAATTTCTCCGTGCGTCGAGTGTCAGCATTGACTCGATTGACACTGCTGGAGGCGATTCGCCGGCGTGCGTTATATGTCTTCGTAATGTTTGCGATTCTGTTGATGTTCGCGGGATGGTTCATCACCGACTCGAATGAGCGTCCGGAACTGCAGGTCAGCGTGCATGTCACATTCTTGTTGACGGCCATTTCGTGGCTGATTCTGCCCGCGGTCATCTTTTTGAGTTGTTGGGCGCTTCCGGAGGACATTCGGATTCGCTCGCTGCATACCGTGGTGACCAAACCTGCTCGCCGACTGGAGATTGTCGTTGGTCGGATGGCCGGACTCAGCATTGTGACAGTCATCGGACTGCTGGTCATGGGAGCGATTGGATTGTTCTGGCTGAATCGCCGCATCCCCGAGAACGCTCAGGCCGCACTGGAGTGCCGTGTGCCTCAGTTTGGCGGTCTTTATTTTATCGACGCGAACGGAGCGCCCGGCGTTCAGGGTTTGAATGTGGGTGATGTCTGGGCCTATCGGTCCCACATTGAGGGCAACAGCCGGGCTCGCGCTGTCTGGCTTTTCCAGGACGTTGACGAGTCTGCTCTTTCCCCCAGTGCTGATGGCGACGGTCAGGAGTTGTTACTGGAGTGTCGATTCGAGGCTTTCCGGACCATTAAAGGATCGGAAACGAGTATTCGGCAGGGGATTTCCGCGCAATACACCCTGACGCGGAATCCGCGTGAGGATGCATTTGGAATGCTTGCTGTGAGCGAGCCACTGCGACCTCTTTCGGAGGCCCTTCGAGAGGGGCAGTATCGTATTGGGGCGAATGAGGCAAGAACGCTGGCGGAACGGATTCGCACAGCACCGGACGAATTGAGAGCCGGGGATTACTTCGCTCTGTTCAATGGAGCGGGCAGTGCGGCAACCTTCCTGGACACGCTGGAGCTGGAGTCACTGACAGCAGTGTCAGCGCTGTTTTCAGCGGTCAGTGTGTCGGCTCAACAGGCCGTTCAGTTACTGCAACAGAAGGAAAACGGTGCACGTGTCGAAGTGCCGTACGAGGAATTGGCAGATGCCGTAACGGCTCTTGGCGACGGGCTGGATGAGCAGGCCGATGTCATGACAGAAGCCCTGCCGCGGATTGATGTGCCTCTTCCATCCTTCCACGTTGCGGAATATCACGACAACGAGGACGACTCGACCAATCTGACGCGTATTCCGCGAACGCTGCAAGTGAAATCGCCCAACTCGGAGATGCTGGCACGTTATTTGTCGGGTCTGCTGGAGGAATGGAATGCAGACGGTCGGCTTGTTTCGGCGGGAGCGGTGGACGCGGAGCTGACCAACGAACTGGTTTCAGAGATGGCAATTTCCCGCCTGAACGCGGAGCGGCTGACCGCTGTGCTGGAAGCGCAACTTGCTGATGGTGCACTCGTGGTCGACGGTGACTCCACATTGAAGATCGCCGATGGCAGCAAGTGGTATTCCTTCATGGATCGTTTGATTCGGGCGCAGGAACTGGTGTCAGACGACCCTGATGGTTGGGTTGTGGAGAAGGACCTGATCAACGATCTGCTGGACAGCAACGGGAATCTCCGGGTGGAAGTCGCCTGCATGAACAGTCAGATGTACCTTGGAATGGCTCGTCCGGACCTGTTTATTCGCAAGGCGGACCAGCCGTTCTGGAAGGGTTACTGGAAGGCGATTCTGAATATTGCTTTGATGCTCATGCTGGTCATCGTTTTGGGAGTGACCGTCAGCTGTATTGTGAAGGGGCCTGTGGCTTTGTTCTTTACGCTGACGTTCTTCCTTGTGGGACAATTTTTCCACGAGTTCATGGTGCGCAAACTGGCCGGGGTGGAAGAGGGGATGGGGACAGTTGAGTCTGCCATTCTGATTGCCCAGCACAGAAACCCACAGGTGGGCATGGATGTTTCAGAGGCGACGATGAGTGCGGTCCGGGCTGCAGATGGTGCACTTGAAGGAGTGTTGTGGGTCTTTAATGCGATTGTTCCGGACTTTACCACGTTCAGTCGGGCATCGGCCTTCGTGGAAAACCGATTCGATGTGCCGTTTTACGATGTCGTAATTCCGGCAGTGATGGCGTTCCTCGGATTCATGGTTCCCTGTGTTCTGATTGCAGGGGCACTGTTGAAGTTCCGAGAACTGGAGGCGAAATGAGTACGGCAAGTTCGCGTCAGCGGAAAATTGGGTATGGCATTGGCATTTTGCTGCTGCTGGTTCCGGTTGTTTATCTGGGATTTCCGGCTCGGCAAACGGCCGGTGGCGGCGATCGTACGGGCGGACTGGGCGTACTGGCCCAAAAACGGCAGCAGTATTCTTTGGGCGAAGCCACGCTGGGTCAGGTCGATCCCAAGATCGG
>JAFMMM010000028.1:0-9512 GCA_017859815.1 Planctomycetota bacterium
GAGAGGCGGAATCTCACAAACATGCGATAGGGTCGATCAGACAACTGGCCTTTGCAAATGCCTCCCGGAACCCACAACGCAGCGTGCTGACAACGACGCTGATCGCGCTGGCGACTTTCGTGATTGTGGCCGTGGGGGCGGGGCGCAGAAATCCCGTTTCGGAGCAGCCGGATGTGAATTCCGGCAACGGTGGGTTTCGACTGGTTGCCGAGTCGTCACTGCCTGTCTTGTTTGATCTGAATACGACAGAGGGACGTGAGAAGCTGCAGCTCGATCTGACCGATGAGACGTCTCTGCCAGCGGAGACTGTGGTCCATTCATTTCGTGTTCGACCCGGTGAAGATGCCAGTTGCCTGAATCTCTTTCAGACTTCGTTGCCGACCCTGCTGGGAGCGACTGACGAGTTTATTGATCGCGGTGGTTTTCGCTTTGCAGATACTCCGAGTGAGAAACCGTGGGCGCAGTTACGAGAGCAGTTGTCGCCACGGGAGATGGGTGAAGGACAGACCCTGCCTGTGATTCCGGTGCTTGGCGACCTGAATACGCTGCAGTTCAGTCTCAAGAAACGAATTGGTGATGTGATTCTGTTTCCGAATGAACAGACTCCCACGCACGCACTGCAGATCAGCGGAATGCTGGACAGCAGCATTTTCCAGGGGGTTTTGGTGATGACGGAAGAGAATCTCCGTCTGCTGGCGCCGGAAACTTCCGGATCCAGCTACTTTTTGATTGAGGCTGCAGATGCTGCTGCTGCTGAACGGACTGCGGTGATACTGGAGACGGTGCTGCAGCCCTTCGGTATGGACGTGGAACAGGTCAGCCGTCGGCTTGCCGATTTCCTGGCTGTCCAGAACACGTACTTGTCCACATTCCAGCTTCTGGGTGGGCTGGGGTTGCTTGTGGGGACGCTTGGACTGGCGACGGTGATGGTTCGAAATGTGCTGGAGCGACGCCGCGAGATCGCGATGCTGCGAGCACTCGGCTTCCGAGGCGGTCGGATCGCTCGACTGATCCTGACCGAAAACACGGCCCTGCTGATGTGGGGGTTACTGGCGGGGACTGTCTCCGCACTCACTGCGATGCTGCCCCACCTGCGCAGCACGGGTGCCGACGTACCGTGGGAGGAACTGGCCGTTACTCTTGCCGCTGTCGCGGTTGTGGGGATGGTCTCAGCGGTCGTTCCCATCAGAGCCGCGTTGCGAGTAACTGTACGTGACGTGCTGGTTGGGGAGTGATTTCTTTCGAACACGATCCCAGTGAGGCCCGCGGATTGCGGATGTCACTTCGATTCCGGGATGTAGTGCAGCGTGTAGTATGCGGCATCATGCAGCAAAGGCCGGCCCGATTCTGAACGCAGATCACCCGCGTGCAGTTCGTGAATATGTCCGCGTGTCATTTGGTTCAGTGTTAATCGCACGGACATGCCATCCTCAGCAACAACGGCTGCGGTAACCTCAGGTTTTGCGTGGTCAACTTCAGGGCTTCCGTAAGCAGATTGGAAAATGTAGCAATATGACTCGAAGTTCCACGTTTCGGTTTTCCCTGCAGTTTCCGGGTCTACCGGTTCGGTGAACGTCAGCAGAAAGCCGTCGGGCTGAACTTTCATCTCGTGAATCTCGAATGGTACTTTGCCGGTCCAGCGAAGACGCTCCAGCGAAAATGGTTTCGTACCTCGGGAGCCCCATCCGCGATTGGTCCCACCGACAAACATTGAGCCATCATCGGTCATCCGCAAAGCGAGCGTTCCGGAACCAATTCCCTGGCGGAACGGGAAGCAGGCACCCTGATAGTGTCCGTCCACCATTTCGAGGCTGCATCGCATCACAGTGCTGTGGGTAACGTCGCCAACGAACAGCTGGTCGGAGAACGGCCCGAACCGGCCGTCTGTCACATCACATGCGACTCCGCTGGCGCTTTGCCCCATTTTTTGGTAGGGGAAGAGGATGGCAGGAGGCTCGTATTCCGGGATGCGGTCTGCTTCCACCACGATCCGGCTGCCACTCCTGGGTTCCGTGGGAGCTGCCTTTTGTCCCTGTTCCGTGAGACTGAACCAGCGATTCCCCCCCGGGTGTCCCTGGAAGGAACCGGGCCGCAGCCATTTCAGACTGCAGGTGCCATTCCATGGCCCCTGATTATCCGTATAGAAGACATCCCCGACAGAGTTGAATCCGATTCCTCCGGGTGATCGAATTCCGCTGCAGGTAGGAATCATTGCTCCGTCTTCTGAAACCCTGACCGCCCAGCCGCGCCAGGGGCAGTCGCTGCCGAAGGAGCCGGTCAGGCACAACACAACCCACATGTTGCCATCGCCATCAAACGGGGAGCCGAACGCATATTCATGGTAGTCACCATTAATACTCCAGCCGTCGCAGAACGTCTCGATTTCATCTGCCAGTCCGTCACTGTCGGTATCTCTGAGTCGAGTGACTTCACATCGCTGAGTGGCATACAGCCAGCCGTCTTTCCATGTGAGCCCCAGTATCTCGTGCAATCCCTGAGCAAACAGGTGATATTTCGCAGGACTGACATCGTCGTCCCAGGCATTGGAGACGAAGTAAATATCGCCTCGGCGGGTCGCGACAGCGAGGCTGCCGTCCGGCAATGGTTCCAGTGCGCCAGCTTCCAGGACAATTTCTTTCGGTATCTCAAATCGAGAGAGTGGAAAGAAATCGTCCTCGGTTTGTGCATCCTGACCTGAAGTGATGCGGGAGGAGCAGAAGACGAGAGCCAAAACCAGCAGAGAGCGGGACGGGCGATTCATCAGGATTGGTTCCAATGCAGCGGAGCGGTATGGTCTCGAAGCTTTCGGGACCGAGTCTCATTAACAAAAGAGTACCGAGTTCTGCGGGGAACTGCCAGATTGTGGTGAAACCCAGGTGTCGCACGCATTGAAAACGGTGGGTTGGAAGAAGATTTGAAGCGGGTTTCGGACTTGAGCAGAGCCGTATCTGCTACACTCCGGCCGCGCGCCATCGGAATGTCGCCGGATTACTTGCGGGGTCAGAGACGGGGAAACTGCAGAGTGCGAGCGGTAGTGATCGATCAGCAGTTACGGTTTACAGAGTTTGCCGAACTGAGGGAGCCCCGTGAGGGCGAGATTGTGGTAGACGTCCTGCAGGCCGGAATCTGTGAAACAGATCTGCAGCTTTGTCGAGGATACATGGGTTTTCAGGGGATCCCCGGACATGAATTCGTCGGGATCGCTCGCGGTGGCCGTTTTGCCGGGCAGCGTGTTGTTGGCGAGATCAACTGTGCCTGCAACAAGTGCTCAGCCTGTCTTCGCGGAATGGGGAACCACTGTCCGAATCGGACCGTGATCGGGATTCTCAATCACGACGGTGCCTTTGCTGATCGCCTGCTGGTTCCTGAAGAAAATCTTCTGTTGGTTCCTGAGACTCTGACGACCGATCAGGCAGTCTTCGTGGAGCCTCTTGCAGCCGCCTGCAGAATTCCTCAGCAGATTCCTGTCTCCGGTCGACAAGCCGTCGTGCTCGGCGCCGGTCGTCTGGGAAACCTCTGTGCTCAGGTGCTCGCGCATCATGGCTGTGAGGTCACGGTCATTGGCAGGCACGAGGAGAAGCTGCGATTGCTTGCTGATCGCGGGATCGCAGTGACGCGATTGGATGAAATGACGCCGGAACGCACCGCAGACGTGGTTGTGGACTGCACCGGATCGCCCACGGGATTTCCGCTGGCATTGCAACTGGTGCGTCCCTGCGGCGCGGTGGTACTGAAAACGACGGTTGCCGACAGTCAGACCATGCAGATGGCTCCTGTTGTGATCGATGAAGTGCAGGTCATTGGTTCGCGATGTGGTCCGTTCGACATCGCTCTGCAGTTATTGAGCGACGGCCATGTCGATGTCGCACCGCTGCTCTCTGCCAGATACCCGCTGGAAGACGCAGTCGCGGCATTCGAGCATGCTCGTCGAAAAGATACGCTCAAAGTTTTGTTGGATATTGCCTGATCAGAGTTCTTTCGTGGCACCACGGTATGTGAAAGCAGGAACGCTATGGACACGATGAGTGCCGAGCAGATTCGTGAGTGGATCGTCGATCACGTCGATGTGGCAGAGTTGCGCGGACGGCGGGTACTGTTAATTGTTCCGGACTACACCCGGACGGCCCCTCTGGAAACGCTGTTCCCGGCGTTGCGCAGCCTGCTGCGTCCGGAGGTTGCAGCTCTCGATGTGATGGTCGCTTTGGGTACGCATCCGCCGATGCCGGAACAGCAGATTCGCACCATGCTGGGAATTGCGGACAACGACCCGTGTGATGATGTGGGATTATTCAATCACGCCTGGGATGATCCGTCGCAGCTCACAACGATCGGCGTTTTGAGTGAAGTTGAAACGCAGGAGATTTCCGAGGGCGTTCTGTCGATGGAGGTGCCGGTACAGATCAATCGACGCATCCATGACTATGACGTGGCCATCGTGGTCGGCCCGGTGTTTCCCCACGAGGTGGTTGGGTTCAGCGGTGGCAACAAGTACTTCTTCCCGGGAATCTCCGGTCCGGAACTGTTGAACTTCTTCCATTGGCTGGGGGCGCTCATCACCAACGTTGGAATTATAGGTATTCAGGATACGCCTGTTCGTCGGGTCGTGGATCGTGCTGCTGCGCTGATACCCCTGGAGCGTCGCTGTCTGGCATTCGTGGTCGCGGCAGATGCATCACCGTACGGCATGTTTTACGGCACGCCGGAAGACGCCTGGCGGCAGGCATCGGAGATTTCCGGGCAGGTTCACATCAAGCGTCGTGATCGCCCGTATCGTCAGGTCCTGTCCTGTGCTCCGTTAATGTACGACGAGCTGTGGGTGGCAGGAAAGTGCATGTACAAGCTGGAGCCCGTGGTCGCGGATGGCGGGGAGCTGATCATTTACGCGCCGCACATGAAGGATATTTCAGTAACACACGGCAGCAATATCGAGGCGGTCGGATATCACGTACGGGACTATTTCACAAAGCAGTGGGAACAGTTCCGCGACTATCCGTGGGGAGTCCTGGCCCATTCGACTCATGTCCGTGGCAGCGGAACCTTTTCCGATGGCGTTGAGTATCCACGCGTTCGGGTCACAGTCGCATCGCAGATCCCGCGTGAAGTCTGCGAGCGAATCAATCTGGGTTACCGTGATCCCGCCTCGATCGACGTGGAGTCATTTGCCGATCGGGAAGACGAGGGCGTGCTGCTGGTACGAAAAGCGGGCGAGCACCTGTATCGCCTGAGAGATGGGATCAGCACGGCTCTTCCGGATCACTGAGCAGAAGGCTATGGGCGACAGACAGATTCTCCGGGGAAACCGATGCGGCAGAACAGGATGCGAGCCAGATGAAGAATGACACCATTGCCGGCCAGTTTGAGCTGCTGGCCGATTTGCTGGAAATTGACGGGGCCAACCCGTTTCGCATTCGCGCCTATCGAGGTGCAGCGCGGACCATTTCGTCAGCCTCAGAATCGCTCGCCCAGCTTGCCGGTGACGGAGAAGACCTGACTCAGTTTCAGGGAATCGGCAAAGATCTTGCTCGTCAGATCGTTGAATATGTTGCTACGGGGCAACTGGCATCACTGGAAGAGTTGCGTGCGAAGATTCCGCCGGGCGTGCTGGATATGCTGCGGATTCCGGGGGTGGGCCCCAAAAAGGTGGCCGTCTTTTTTCGGACGCTTGGCCTGCGGACTTTGGCGGAGCTGAAGGAAGCCTGTGAGGCGGGCCGAATCGCGGAACTGAAAGGCTTTGGAAAAAAAACGGAAGCTGGAATTCTGCAAAACGTCGACAAGGCAGCTGAGAATGCATCCCGAATTTCCATCTCCGATGCCCGTGTCATCGCCGAATCAGTCGTTGACGATCTGCGACAGCTCCCTGAGGTTCTTCAGTGTGAGGTTGCGGGCAGCTGTCGTCGTCGCCGAGAGAGTTGCGGAGATCTGGACGTTCTTGCTGTTTGTTCAGACCCCGGCCCGGCAATGGATCGTCTGGCGGAGCATCCTGCGGTCGACAGCGTGCTGTTGCGGGGCGAGACCAAGCAAAGAGTTCGCCTGAAAAACGGCGTCGAGATGGATCTTCGAGTCGTGCCGGAAGAATCCTTCGGAGCAGCGATGCAGTACTTCACGGGTTCCAAAGAGCACAATGTGGAAGTACGCCATCGAGCGAAGGAAAAAGGTCTGAAGGTGAATGAGTATGGCGTGTTTCGCGGCGAGGAGATGATCGCCGGCCGGTCGGAGGAAGACGTCTACGCCAGCATTGGGCTGCCATGGATCCCACCGGAGTTGAGAGAAAATCGGCTTGAGTTTGCGTGGGCTGATCAGGGGGAAATGCCGGAATTGATCTCCCTGCAGCAAATCCGTGGTGATCTGCACATGCATACCACTGCGTCCGATGGTGCAGCGACGATTGAGCAGATGGCCATTGCCGCTCGTGATCGCGGCCTGCAGTACATCGCCATCACCGACCACAGTCAACGGGTGTCGATGGCCAACGGTCTCGATGAACAGCGTCTGCTGCAGCACTGGGAGGAAATCCGAGCGGTAAATGACTCCATTGAAGGGATTGAGATACTCTGCGGAATCGAATGCGACATTCTGGAGGATGCCACGCTCGACCTCGCAGACGAGGTGCTGGCGGAGGCGGACTGGGTGATTGCGGTGCTGCACTATGGATTGCGGCAGCCTCATGACCAGATCATGCAGCGACTGCTGAATGCTGTTCGGAATCCGCACGTGGACATTATTGGTCATTGTACCGGGCGGATCATTGGTCGCCGTGAAGGCGCGGACATGAACATGATGGATGTACTCAGGGCGGCGGCGGATCACGGGGTGATGATGGAGATTAACGCCCATCCGAGTCGCCTCGATCTGAGCGAGATTCATGCAGCGGCAGCAGCAGAGCTGGGGATTCCCATCGTGATCAGCACGGATGCACACAGCACTGAAGGTTTTGATGTGATGCAGTATGGCGTTGATCAGGCACGCCGCGCAGGTCTGACCGCTGAGGGCGTTGCAAACACCCGCGATCTGCAGGAATTTCGCAGCCTCTTAAGATCGTCGTGACCAGTCGCCGTCGGGCTGCAGCTTCGCTGGCTGTCTCAAGTGGAAACAGCACCTCGATTGCGGTGAATTTTGTACTCCACGGCATCCACCAGCGCGATCCAGCTGGCCTCAATGATGTTCTCGCTGACGCCTACTGTGGTCCAGACAGACTCACCGTCGCGGCTTTCAATGACAACACGCACGCGTGCAGCCGTACCTTCCGTACTGTTGATCACTCGCACCCGATAATCAACAAGCGACATTTCGGCGAGTTCCGGGTAGACCGGCAGCAGGGCTTTTCGCAAAGCACTGTCGAGGGCATTGACCGGGCCATCGCCTTCTCCGACGACATGCTGAATCTCGTCCCCCGTTTTGAGTTTGATCACTGCTTCGATCATTGGGTCGCGTTGCTGATTGACGATGTTGACTCGATAGTGATCAAGTTCGAAGCCCGCCTGAAACTGCCCCATCTGCTTCAGAACCAGCAGATCAAAGGAAGCCTCTGCTGCTTCAAACTGATAGCCGGCGGCTTCGAGGTCCTGAACGGCATTCAGGATTCGCAACATCAGGTCGCCGTCTTCACTGATTCGAAACTTCTCCGTCTTGGCGATGATGTTCGATCGCCCGGAGAGCTCGCTGACCAGAATGCGTCGCTGATTTCCAACCGATTCCGGTGGCAGGTGCTCATAGCTGTGGGCAACACGGTTGACCGCGTGAACATGCATTCCGCCCTTGTGTGCAAAAGCACTGGCACCGACGAACGGCTGTCCGTTGCGGAAATTCATATTGGCCAGCTCATAGACATAGCGTGACAGTTTCGTCAGGTGCCTGATGCCGTCGGGCGTCAGCAGGTCGTAATCCAGCTTCAGTGACAGATTCGCTGCAGTGCAGATCAGGTCTGTGTTTCCGCAGCGTTCCCCAATGCCGTTGATTGTTCCCTGAACCTGGATTGCTCCCGCAGCGACTGCAGCCAGGGAGTTGGCTGTTGCGAGGTCGCTGTCGTTGTGGCAGTGAATGCCGATGCTGACAGAGACGTGCTGTTGCAGCTGCCGGACATAGTCGGCAATCTGGTGGGGCAGGGTGCCTCCATTGGTATCGCACATGACGATCATGTCCGCCCCGGCTTCGGCCGCTGCCTTCAGGGTTTGCAGAGCGTATTCCGGGTTGGCTTTCCAGCCATCAAAACAGTGTTCCGCATCGTAAATAGCTTCGCGGCCCTGCGATTTGACAAAGGCGATGGAGTCGCGAATCATCGCGAGATTTTCTTCAAGCGACACGCGCAGTACTTCGGTTACGTGCAGGTCCCAGGTCTTCCCGACGACGGTACAAACCGGAGCTTCCGACGCGATCAGTGCCTGCATTCCCACGTCTTCAGCAGCACTGATTCCCTTGCGACGGGTCATCCCGAAGGCACAGACTTTCGCATGTTTGAGCGGCAGCTCCCGTACCCTCTGAAAGTACTCTTCATCCTTTGGATTGGACAGAGGGTACCCACCTTCGATGTAGTCGAATCCGAGGTCGTCCAGCCGCTGCGTAATCAGCAGTTTGTCCTGCAGTGAGAAGTTGACACCTTCCCCCTGTGAACCGTCTCGCAGGGTTGTGTCGTAAAGCTGAATGCGAGCCATTGAAGTCGGCTTTCGATGAAGCAAAGAACGTGAAGCGTGAACAGAGCTGTGCGGAATGTCACCGCAGATCACAGAACAGCAGGAAGCCTAAAACAAAAAACCCTCAGGGCTTCCCTGAGGGTGTCAACGTTCGTTGGAAAAACCTCAGGCATTCACGGGCCGCAGATGAGAATCATCTGGCCTTCGATCATGCGAATCAGAATTGTCTGGGGAGTTTTCATGTGCAGGAGTCTAGAAGCGGCCTCGGCGCTGGTCAATTAGAAAGTGATGGCAGTGACCAGCTTTCCAGTTTGACGCCCGCAGATGTCGAACTGTTACACCGGCGATTCAAGCAAGTTGACCTGCAGGAAGGACATCAGCGGGGTTCCGTCAGAAAAAACATGGGGATTCGATCATGCTGGATAATTTGTCTCCGGCACCCCATAACTGTTGGCGAACGGCAACATCAGAAGCACCGGAGTTCTCATGCTCGCGGGGCTGGAACGATGCTGAAAAATAGACAAAAGACTGATTCTTCGGAGGGGTGCGTCCGTCAAAGAGGACGGAATGTGCCGTTTATCCGGGATTAAGGCATGAGTGTTTTTTCGCCACATCGGTTTTCCCATCACTGCACACTCATCCTGTTGAAAAGGGGTGTGCTGTCACGCATTCTGCCTGCTTAACCCAATTGGTGTCTGTCTCCCATCTCAACAGCTGTGCTGGAGTCAGGGTGCAGTGTGGCTTCGCAGGGTGATGTCGCGAAGACGCCTGGGCATCGATGCTTGTTAAGTTGAACATTCTTTTGCGCAGCGGTTTTAATTCGCATGCCTAAAATCAGGTGGGTCGTTCGATGAGTGCAACAGAAAAGCAGGACCGCATCGGAGA
>JAFMMM010000028.1:9612-25813 GCA_017859815.1 Planctomycetota bacterium
AAAATCAGGTGGGTCGTTCGATGAGTGCAACAGAAAAGCAGGACCGCATCGGAGATGTGGTCGTTGTGGGCGGCGGCCCCGCCGGTCTGACTGCTGGTGCTGAACTGGTTCGTGCAGGTCTGTCACCGCGTGTGCTCGAGGCAGCCAGCCTTGTGGGCGGCATTTCACGAACGGAACAGTATCGTGGATTTCACTTTGATATGGGTGGCCACCGGTTCTACACAAAGTCTCCGGAAGTTGAGCAGTTCTGGAACGAGATGCTGGGCGACGACTTTCTGGATCGCGCTCGTCTGTCGCGGATCTATTACAACCGCACATTCTTTCCGTACCCGCTGAAGGCATGGGAAACGGTTCGCGGTCTGGGTGTGATCGAGTGCATTCGCATCACCGGCAGCGTTGTGTGGTGGAAGATTTTTCCACATCGCCAGGAGAACACGTTTGAAGAGTGGGTGACGAACCGATTTGGTCAGCGTTTGTTCCGCACGTTCTTCAAGACCTACACGGAAAAAGTGTGGGGGATTTCGTGCCAGGAACTGAAAGCAGAGTGGGCAGCTCAGCGGATCAAGGGTCTGTCAATGAAGACAGCCGTGATGTCAATGCTGTTCAAGCCTCGAAACGTCGTAAAGACGCTGATCGACCGCTTCCGCTATCCGCGTCGTGGTCCCGGGATGATGTGGACGACGGTGGCAGATCGCATCACCGCGGGCGGTGGCTCGGTGGAGTTGAACAGCGAGGTCGTCGGTCTTCGGTCTGATGGTACAAGCAAAATCGAGCAGGTCGTTGTCCGTCAGAACGGTGAAGAAAAGACGATTTCCGCAGACCAGTTCATCTGCAGTATGCCTTTAACCGAGGTCGTGAAGCGGATGGATCCTCCCGCGCCCGAGCACGTTCAGGCGTCCGCTTCGCAGTTGAAGTACCGCGACTTTTTGACGGTTTGCCTGATCGTTCGTCGGAAGGATCTTTTTGCAGATAACTGGATCTACATCCACGATCCGAGCGTCAAAGTGGGTCGCATCCAGAACTACGGGAACTGGAGTCCGGAGATGGTTCCCGACGCGGAGTGCAGCAGCCTTGGTTTGGAGTACTTTTGCAACGAGGGTGATGATCTTTGGACGATGTCGGACGAAGCCCTGATTGCTCTTGGGAAGCGTGAGGTGGCCTCGCTTGGTCTGGCGGATGCGGCTGACATCGAAGACGGGTGTGTGTTCAAGGTCCCGAAATCGTACCCGGTCTATGACTCCGCGTATCGTGAGCACCTGGAGGTGGTGCGTACGTGGGTTGAGCAGTTTACGAATCTGCAGATGGTGGGTCGTAACGGACTTCACCGTTACAACAACCAGGACCATGCGATGTTGACGGGGATGTACGCGGTGCGGAACCTGACGGAAGATGCTTCCCACGATCTGTGGTCGGTGAACGCGGATCAGGAGTATCTGGAAGAGGTGCAGGAAGACAGCCAGAAACAACCTGCTACTGTCGTCAAACCTCGCGTCCGTGGTGTGAAGCAGACAACCGGGGCAGAAACATGACGTCGCGGCAAACAACACCTCCAAACGCCAACAGCGATGCACAGGGGCTGATTTCGGTCTCTGTTGTGATTCCTGCACGGAATTGCATGGACGACCTGAGGTGTTGTTTGGAAGCGATTGGGCATTCGCAGGGAGTGAACAGCGAAGTCATCGTTGTGGATGACTGTTCTGACGATGCGACCGGCGACACTGCACTTCAGATGCATGCTGATCGCGTGATTCAGATGTCGGAGCGCAGCGGTCCTGCCGTAGCACGCAATCATGGTGTGAAGGTCGCTTCCGCCGACATTATTGTCTTTATTGATGCCGATGTTCAGGTGATGCCGGATACGATTCGTCGGCTGGCAGAGCGACTGCAGCAGGGGCCGTGGTCCGCAGTATTTGGTTCCTACTGCGTCCGTCCAACATCGCCCGGACTGGTTTCTCAATTTCGTAATTTGCTGCACCATTTCTTCCATCAGACTTCAGAACAGGAGGCTGGGACGTTTTGGGCCGGATGTGGTGCTGTTCGCCGTGAGGTGTTTGTAGGAGAGGGTGGTTTTTCAGAAAACTACACGATCCCGTGCATCGAAGATGTGGAGTTTGGTGTTCGTTTGCGAAGAAACGAGCATCGGATTCTTCTGGATGCGGCAATTCAGGCAACGCATCGGAAGCACTGGTCTCTCTACGGAACGCTGCGTACCGACATCCTCTGTCGAGGTATTCCATGGATGCGGCTGCTTCTGGAGCAGGGTTCACTGCCGAACGATCTGAATATCCGCGTCTCACAGCGACTGAGTGTTGTGCTGACAGCAATCCTGATCCTGGCTGTATTCATTCAGTCCGTTTTTGATCCCTGGGCGATGCTGGTGCTGCCTGGTCTGACAGGGCTCGTGCTGGCAGGAGATTTTGCGGCTATCCGGGGGGGGGCTGGACTGGGGAGTCTGGTTGTCGCTACGGGACTGGCTGGCCTGCTGGCATGGTCAACAGCGGTCTGGCCAGTGATGGGCTCCGTGATTGTTGCTGGCACTGCAGCCATCGCGGTGATTAACCGAGAGGTCTTTCAATTGTTCGCGGCAGTTCGTAGCACGATGTTTTCGATAGCCTGCCTTCCGTTGTTGCTGGCTTATTACTTCTGTTGCGGGGTTTCAGCGGCTGTTGGGCTTACGCAGCACTGGTGTTCCGCTTCGGCGAGCTCCCTGCGTGGCATGCTGTTCGCATCGGACGCCAGAGCAGAGAGCTGAACTGTCATCTATGGGAGCCTGAGATCGGAAAGGAATCCTGAGGAGGAAAACGGGAGTCAGGGCTAATGGTCTACGAATTTCTCTTGCTGACGTATCTGGTGGTTTTTCTCACTGTGTTGCCAGCGAAAGCTCAGCGATACATTCGTTTGCTTCTTCGCCGCATTGCAGTTGTGTGCCAAAGAATTGGGCCGGGGGTTAGTATTGTGCTGGCCGGTGTGGCCAGCGTGGCACTGAATTTATTGCTGTGGGAAACCGCTTTTTATCCGGTTCCGGCAACTGTTGACGAAACGGCCTACCTGTTTGGGGCAGAAACATTTGCCGAGGGTCGGCTGACGAATCCCACCCATCCACAACATGAATCTCTCACCGCTGCCTGCCGCCAGGGATTCCTGATACACCTGCCTTCCTGGCAAATGAAATTTCCTCCGGGGCAGTCATTGTTCCTCGCACTTGGCCTGCTGGCGGGTGATCCGCGACTTGGCATTCTGTTGTGTGCAGGTCTGGCAATGTCCGGCTTGTGCTGGATGCTGCTGGGGGTGCTGCCGTTACGGTGGGCACTGCTGGGGACACTGCTTGCGTTGCTCAACAGATTCCTGCTGTTGCGCTGGGGAATGGGTTATATCAGTGGTTATGCATCGGTACTCGGTGGCGTGCTGGTTTACGGGGCACTGTTCCGACTGCTGCGCCAGCCAAAATTGCGGCACGGTGTGATCTTTGGACTGGGGTGTGTGGTCCTTGCATATTCGCGTCCTTACGAAGGGCTCCTGACCAGCATTCCCGCCGCTCTTGCAATGTTGTGGCGAATCGTGGGCTGGCGTCCATCTTTTGCCGAACGTCTGTCTATGGCGAAGCAGGGGCTCGTCCCCGCTTCGATGGTTTTGGCCGCTGGCCTGGGCTGGCTGGGCTATTATCAGTCTGCGGTAACCGGATCTCCTTTTGTAATGCCGTACCAGATTTGGAATGAGCAGGCTGAATCGCAATCATTTACCCAGCTGCTCAACGAATCCGGGAAGGTGTATGAAGAACTTCGTTCAGACGCAGGATTATTCGGTGCTGTTGAATGGCTGGTGACAAGTCGCTTTCGAAGATCATGGAAGACTGCGCTTACGATGATCACGCCATTCTGTGCGATCATGCTGCTGGGGCTGGTGCGAGTGCGCTGGCCAACACCGATCCGAATCGCTTTTGGTGCTTCGCTGTTAGTCAGTGCGGGGGTCCTGATGGTGAGTGCATATTGGTATCCCGCGGAGTATTTCGCGCCAATACTGGGGAACCTTGTCCTGCTCGTGACATACGGATGTCGGGGACTGAAAAAGATTTCAATTCGTCGACGTCGGGTTGGGGCGACTCTCGGCGGACTCATTCCGGTCTGCACAGTTCTGCTTCTGATTCAGGTCTTCGTTTGGGTCTTTCCGAATCGTCGCCCCGGCGATGTGCAGCTTCAGCGTTATAATGTGATAAAACGACTACTGGAAACCGATGGAGAGCATTTGGTGCTGGTCCGCTATCAGCGTCCGCCGGAATACCACGAAGAATGGGTGAATAATTCCCCAGCCGTTGACCGGCAGCGCATAGTGTGGGCCTGCGAGCTTGATGCCGACCGTAACGCGGATTTGCTGAAGTATTACGCAGGCCGCAAAGTCTGGCTATTGCAGCCACAGCTGGAATCTCCGGTGTTGACGCCGATTGATGACGCCTCCGAACTGCATCCACGCAAGAACTCGGTGGGATTGATAATACGAAAGCGTTTCAGCTCGCCGGAGAGACTGTTGCGATTGACGGCAAGCCCCTGCGGGGATCCCACGACCGCACAATGGAATCTCGTTAACTTCAAGAGCATTCTCTCAGCATTTCAGCCTGTTTGAAAATGCGATTGCCGTGAGGGGGCAAGATCAAGGCCGGCTGAATTAAGAGAATGTTCAATTTTCTTCGCCCACTGGCAGAATATTTTGGTTTTGTCGGATGCGAGATGTGTCCGGGAGATGCCGACTGCTGCGTTCACCACAATTGCCGCACGGTGTGATCTTTGGATTAGAGTGCGTAGTGCTTGCATACTTGCATACTTGCATGCTGAAAATCAGGTGGGTCGTTCGATGAGTGCAACAGAAAAGCAGGACCGCATCGGAGATGTGGTCGTTGTGGGCGGCGGCCCCGCCGGTCTGACTGCTGGTGCTGAACTGGTTCGTGCAGGTCTGTCACCGCGTGTGCTCGAGGCAGCCAGCCTTGTGGGCGGCATTTCACGAACGGAACAGTATCGTGGATTTCACTTTGATATGGGTGGCCACCGGTTCTACACAAAGTCTCCGGAAGTTGAGCAGTTCTGGAACGAGATGCTGGGCGACGACTTTCTGGATCGCGCTCGTCTGTCGCGGATCTATTACAACCGCACATTCTTTCCGTACCCGCTGAAGGCATGGGAAACGGTTCGCGGTCTGGGTGTGATCGAGTGCATTCGCATCACCGGCAGCGTTGTGTGGTGGAAGATTTTTCCACATCGCCAGGAGAACACGTTTGAAGAGTGGGTGACGAACCGATTTGGTCAGCGTTTGTTCCGCACGTTCTTCAAGACCTACACGGAAAAAGTGTGGGGGATTTCGTGCCAGGAACTGAAAGCAGAGTGGGCAGCTCAGCGGATCAAGGGTCTGTCAATGAAGACAGCCGTGATGTCAATGCTGTTCAAGCCTCGAAACGTCGTAAAGACGCTGATCGACCGCTTCCGCTATCCGCGTCGTGGTCCCGGGATGATGTGGACGACGGTGGCAGATCGCATCACCGCGGGCGGTGGCTCGGTGGAGTTGAACAGCGAGGTCGTCGGTCTTCGGTCTGATGGTACAAGCAAAATCGAGCAGGTCGTTGTCCGTCAGAACGGTGAAGAAAAGACGATTTCCGCAGACCAGTTCATCTGCAGTATGCCTTTAACCGAGGTCGTGAAGCGGATGGATCCTCCCGCGCCCGAGCACGTTCAGGCGTCCGCTTCGCAGTTGAAGTACCGCGACTTTTTGACGGTTTGCCTGATCGTTCGTCGGAAGGATCTTTTTGCAGATAACTGGATCTACATCCACGATCCGAGCGTCAAAGTGGGTCGCATCCAGAACTACGGGAACTGGAGTCCGGAGATGGTTCCCGACGCGGAGTGCAGCAGCCTTGGTTTGGAGTACTTTTGCAACGAGGGTGATGATCTTTGGACGATGTCGGACGAAGCCCTGATTGCTCTTGGGAAGCGTGAGGTGGCCTCGCTTGGTCTGGCGGATGCGGCTGACATCGAAGACGGGTGTGTGTTCAAGGTCCCGAAATCGTACCCGGTCTATGACTCCGCGTATCGTGAGCACCTGGAGGTGGTGCGTACGTGGGTTGAGCAGTTTACGAATCTGCAGATGGTGGGTCGTAACGGACTTCACCGTTACAACAACCAGGACCATGCGATGTTGACGGGGATGTACGCGGTGCGGAACCTGACGGAAGATGCTTCCCACGATCTGTGGTCGGTGAACGCGGATCAGGAGTATCTGGAAGAGGTGCAGGAAGACAGCCAGAAACAACCTGCTACTGTCGCGGCGATTCACCAGGCGTGTACTTTGGATGATGTGGATGAGCAGAACTCATCAATGGATGAGAACTCGTTCGAGTGCAGTGAAGAATTCGATCAACGCTCGGTTACCCGCCGTGATGAGTCGGCAAACTTTGCGGTGAGTTCGCATGTTTGAGCTCCTGATTCTGGCCGTGTTAATTCCTGCGTTGCTGACTGTACCGGAGTGGGCGCAGCGGGATTTGCGTCGTTGGCTTCGTCGTTGTGGTCGCCATCTGCGTGCGCGTATCCGCGGTTACACGATGTTGCTGGTTGTTTTCGTTGTGCTGTTGCAGAGCATGGGATACACGGCGTTTTCCTTTCCGGTGCACGCCTCCCGAGTGGACGAATCGGCTCTTCTTTTTGGCGCAGAAACCTTTGCGGCAGGGAACCTGACAAACCCAACTCACCCTCAGGCGGATTCCTTGATCGGGGGCTGGTTTCAGGGATTTCTCATTCAGCGCCCTTCGTGGCAGATGAAGTACCCGCCTGGACAGTCATTCGTGCTGGCCCTCGGGATTTTAATGGGAGATGCTTATTACGGCGTGTTGGTATCGTGCATTGTCGCAATGTCCAGTTTGTATTGGCTGCTGAGATCGATTCTGCGACGTCGGTGGGCATTGTTCGCCCTGTGGCTGGCTCTTTTCAACTGGCTGATGGTTCAACAGTGGCTTCGTCATTTCGACGGCGGTCATGTCGCGATGTTTGGCGGTTGTTTGGTTTACGGGGCGTTGTTTCGCCTGCTTCGTCGTCCCGTGTACCGCGATGGTGTCCTGTTTGGTATCGGTTGCATTGTGCTGGCATACACGCGTCCGTGGGAGGGTTTCTTTGCCTGTCTTCCCGCCGCATTGGTCCTGCTTTGGCGTGTGTGTTTTGGTGGTCGCAAGGGCGTTGCTCGAATGGATTTGTTGAAGCGGGGTTTGACCCCTGCCACGCTGGTTTTGGCTGCCGGACTATGCTGGCTGGGATACTATCACCTCGCGGTAACCGGTGATGCTTTTCGGATGCCCTACGTGGAGTGGAACTTGCAGTCGCACGACCAAACGTCTGGGTCAATGGGGCAAAGGGTCTCGATCACCGGGGACGTAATTCGCTGGATCTCGAATGGCCGAAAAACAGTATTTGAGGTCTTCGAGTTTCTGATGAGAAGTAGAATTGAACGGTCGTGGAGGACTCTTGCGGGCCTCATTTCGCCCCTCGGCATGTTGGCGATGTATGGGTTGTTCTTCCGGCGAGGAAGTCGCGAGCTGTGTCTGGTGATTTTGGTTGTAACGACGGTGAGTTGCATCGTGCTCCTGGAGAAAGTGCATTGGTACCCTGCGATTTATTTTGCTCCGATTGTGGGCCTGCTGTTTTTCCTGATGGGTTCGGGCATTCGCGGGCTGCAGCGGCTGCGATTTGGCGACCGTAGAATTGGTGCAACGCTGACAGGATTAATGCCGCTCCTGATCGTGCTCAGCTTTCTTACACACGCTGTTCGCACAATACCATCTGCGAAGGTTTCTGCGCACGTGCGGCAACTCGCGGCAATCGAACAACAGCTGCAGGAAGAGGGCGGTGAGCATTTGGTGCTGGTGCGGTACAACGAGCAACCGACTTATACCACGGAGTGGATAACGAACTCCCCCTCGATTGACAGTCAGCACATTGTCTGGGCGCAAGTGATGTGCGCAGATCGCGATCGAGCTCTGTTGCAATATTATGCAGATCGAAAGATTTGGTTGCTTCGGCCGCAGGCTGAGACGGCTGTGTTGACAAAGGTATCCGGGGAAACGGATTTGCTGGCCCTGATCGACCAGGAAGAATCCGGCCAGGCGATGCTGGATTAACGATGATCCCGGCAATGCGGTCGGTGATTTCTCCGGCTCCGCCTGTTCGTCTGCGTTCCCGCGCAGTGCCACCTTCCGCTATTTGTCGGAAGGCATGATTTCTAGTGTAAAGTTCATGCTTGAAGGGTGCTCGGTGACTGTGACAGGAACAGGTTCAGACACACGAGCGTCCGGGGCAACCGGCTGCGGCTCAATCTGGCCCATATCAGTGACCACGACATTGTAGTGCCCCGGCACCGGGCCGTTCTTTGCGGGGATGTTGAATCGTCCTTTGTTGATCATACCCCAACCGACGGGCAGGCTTTGATCATCGCTTTGGAAAGCAATTGAGCCCCAGCGCAGGGGTTTCCCATTGATCTCAACGTTTCCTTCCACGGGCACCTGCTTTTTGCTTGTCAGCAGAGAATTTTGTCGCAGCCATGTGCCAGCATGATGCATCCAGTTCTGCAGTGCCGGGTGGCCAAATCCCATCCCGACACCATGAGGGCCCTGTTGGTAGACATGCAATTCGGCAGCAACACCAGCCTGATGGCAGGCTGTGAAGAAGGCGAGGCTGTTTTGGGGAGGGACGCCACCATCTTCAGAGGTGTGGAACAGGAAGACCGGGGGTGTGTCGGTGGAAACGTGCTGGTCATTCGAAAGTTCCTGCAACTGTTCTTCTGTCGCTGCGTTACCCAGCAGATTTCGCCCGGATCCCTGGTGGGCATAGTCAGCGACAAAGCTCACCACGGGATATCCGAGAATGCCGAAGTCCGGTCGACTGCTGTGTTGTTCGATAGGGTCTGCCGAGTCCTTCCTGCCGGAGTCAAAATGAGTCACTGCCGTTGATGTCAGGTGACCTCCCGCAGAGAAACCCATGATTCCGATGCGGTGAGGATCTATTTCAAGATCCTCGGCGTGGTGTCGCAGGTAACGAATCGCCCGTTGTGCA
This sequence comes from Planctomycetota bacterium, assembly GCA_017859815.1. Lineage (GTDB taxonomy): Bacteria > Planctomycetota > Planctomycetia > Planctomycetales > Planctomycetaceae > SXXK01. Next base: position 18,690 of record JAFMMM010000028.1, read on the forward strand.
TCTCCCAGTGGAACCGGATGACGATAGGGAGAGAGTCTGTATCGCAAAACGACCGCGGTGACGCCCATGCGATTGAAGAAGCGTGCGGGCTGAACGCCTTCATGATCTGTGGCGTGGATTGCGTAACCTCCGCCGGGGCAGATGACCACCGCAGTCCCGTTGGGTCGTGCTGTGGGTCTGTAGATCCAGACCGCCGGCTGGTCAGCAGGTGTGTCGCCCTTTGCGTCGGGGGCACCTTCCGGCCAAAGTTGTTGAAAATCCGGTGTCGCGAGGCAATTTGGTTCGTCGGCGAACAGTGGCGTTTGTCCCGTGGCCAGCGTGGTCATCAGCAGGTTGAGCATCAATCGGTTGAAGTGGGTCATGATTTACCTGTCAGCAGAGCAGGGTGGAAAAGAGAGAACTTGCAGAGATCGAGTTGTAACAGGTTGCGATCGAAATGCAGTTAGCTGTGGAGATCACCGCTGATTGGAGTTGCGAAGGAAAGATTGCCCGTTGCCGTGGCCTATGGCGGGTCATATCCGCCGGGATTCCAGGGGTGGCAGCGGCGGATTCTGTTGAGCCCTTTCCACGCTCCAGCCAGAGCACCGTAGCGTGTGACTGCAGCAATGAAGTACTGGCTGCAGGTGGGATGAAAGCGGCAGTTCCTTCCCAGCAGTGGACTAAGCAGCAACTGGTAAGATCGAGCAGCCAGAATTAGTCCGCGAGCGAGCCAGGACGGAGCCCGATCCTGTTGAGGCGGGGATACAGAACCCATGCTGAGAAAAACCAGTTTCAAAACGAGATTCGGGAATGTGCGACCCTGGTGCCGCAAAATGGGGACGGATTCCAGTCACCAGCAGGTCTGTTGCGATGGAACATGCTAGTGGCCGCCCGCCGAGGGAGGAAGTGGGGATTGATTCACCAACTGCAGCATCGTATTGCCCGGCCTGCCGAAGCAGAGCCCTTTCCGGATTCTGGTGATTCCGTGTTCTGTATCGTGGGGCTTGTTTCCAAACGCTTCAGATTGAACAATGCCTCGCAGAACATGGAAATGTGACTTCAAGCTATCGAGGGAAATAATGGCCGCACCCAGAGTAATCATCAGTGCATTTGCAGACGAAGCAGCCAATCGCCGTACAGCTCTGGAGCAGATGACAGCTCTGGCAGCGATTGGAATTCGACATTACAGCCCGCGATTCATCGACGTGACAGGGGACGGGACTGTTGAGCATGTGACGGAGTTGTCAGCGGAAAAGCTGGAGACTTTAAAGGCACTGCATGAGGAATATGGAATTTCCGTCACCAGCATCGGCAGTCGGGTTGGCAAGGTCAAACTGCTGGATGTGGATGATGGTTCGCACAATGCCTTCGTACCCCTGCCGGAGTATCTTGAAGGCGAGGTTGCACGCACAATTCAGTCTGCGAAAGCACTTGGTACAAAACTGATTCGCGGATTCTCCTTTTACCATCCGCGCGGCACGTCGCCTGAAGAGCATTTGGACACAGCTGCTGATCAGATTCGCCAGATCACTCAGGTTTGTGCAGACGAGGGGTTGATCTACGGGATTGAGATTGAGCCGAATCTGGTTGGTGAAACCGGGCCGTTGCTGGCAGAGCTGGCGAAACGGGTTGATCACCCGTCAGCCGTGTTGATTTTCGACGGCGGCAACGTCGCTGCACAGAACAAGAATGCGATTCAGGTGTACGAAGAATACCTCGCGACGGTACCGTGGCTGGGCTGGATGCATGTGAAGGATTACCGCATCGATCCGGATCTGGTCTGGGAGGGAGCAGTCGACGAGGAGCGTCTGAAGAACTTTGTCCCGTGCAACGAAGGCGATTCCGGTCACGAGATGATCTTCAGAGATCTGCGTGAACAACTGCCGGGTATTGAAGATCGTCTGCAGCGTTTGGGATTGCCCGGATTTTACCTGGAAACGGAGCCGCATCTGAAGGGTGGCGGACAATTCGGTGGATTCAGCGGACCAGACGGGATGGGAGTCGCCGTTCGCTCCCTGTGCTCTGCACTGGACTACACCGGAATCGAATATGATTTGCGGACCTTTGGTGACATCCGCGAACTGCGTGGATTCTGATTGTTGATGAGTCTGCGAACCTGTTTGTCGAGAGTGCCGTGACATGTCAAAGAGTTCAGATGACCGCCTGCAGGGTCTTGTTTGTCCCGAGTGTCACAGCAGTCTGATCAGGGACGGAGACTTTCTTGTCTGCAGCAATCCTGATTCACGACTGCAGTTTCGAATTGAAGACGGAATACCGCACTTACTGGCGGACCAGGCGGCATCACTGACTCAGGAAGAGTGGAGTGCAGTTTTGCAGCGCAGCGAGTCTGCTGAGCGGCAGAAGTAGTTGCCGTCAGTCACTGCGGCGGCGGAAGCAAATCCTCGATGGCGGGGACAGAACGAACCCTGGGAATTGAACGAACCGGAACAAAGAACAATGACGGATATTCACGATCTCACACGGCGACTGCAGAAAGATAACGGCTCAAAAATTGTGCTCTATGTCGGAGACGGCCTGGGCGGTTTGCCATTAAAGCCCGGTGGGAAGACAGAATTGGAAACCGCCAGCACTCCGAACCTGGATGCACTGGCTCAGCGTGGCGTCCTCGGGATGAGTGTGCCGGTTTTGCCCGGGATTGCCCCCGGAAGTGGTCCCGGACATCTGGGCCTGTTTGGTTATGACCCACTCCAATATGACATTGGTCGTGGTGTGCTGGAAGCTTTGGGAATTGACTTTGAACTGACCGATCGAGATGTTGCCGTGCGCGGTAATTTCTGCACCCTGGATGACGATGGCAACATCACGGATCGTCGGGCGGGTCGAGTGGCTTCAGAAATCGCGTCAAAACTTTGCGAGAAACTGGACCGAATTGAGATTCCGGGGGTGGAGGTTTTTGTTCGCCACGTGAAAGAGTATCGTCTCGTGATTGTGATTCGCGGGGATGGTCTTGGCGGCAGCGTGAATGACACGGACCCGCAGCGCACAGGCGTACCACCGCTGTCACCGGAAGGTAAGGATGAACCGTCGCGCAGGACTGCCGAGATTTTGGCGGAGTTCCTGCGCCAGGCTGCAGAGATTCTGAAGGACGATCGTCCGGCAAATCTGCTGACAATGCGAGGCATTGCAAAGATGCCTCCGATTCCTGCCTTTCAGGAGGTCTACGGAACGCGTGCGGCGGCGATTGCTGTGTATCCGATGTATCGGGGTCTCGCTCGCCTCGTTGGGATGGATATTCTGGATGCGGGACAGACTCTGGAAGACCAGATGGCGTGTCTGGAGAAGAACTGGTCGGACTACGACTTCTTCTTCATTCACTTCAAATACACCGACAGCACCGGTGAAGACGGCAACTTTGAGGCCAAGGTGGCTCGGACCGAAGAGCTGGATTCCGGAATTCCGCGAATCACGGCTTTGAATCCGGATGTGATCATCGTCACTGGTGACCACAGTACGCCGGCAAAGATGAAGTCACACAGCGGGCACGCGGTACCGACTTTACTGGCTGCAGAGAATTGTCGCTTTGATGGCTCTCAGGAGTTCGGCGAGTCTGCCTGTCGGGTGGGCGAACTGGGGATGTTTGAGGCGAAGTATCTGATGCTGCAGGCACTGGCGCACGCCGGTCGTCTCGAAAAATACGGGGCCTGAGGCAGACGGTCGCGGGTTGGCAGTCGCGGGCTCAGCGGCTGCCGATCATGCTCTGGATGCTGCATTTCGGGGTGATGTGAGATGGTCGTAGGTCTGGGCACGGATCTCGTTGAGATTGAGCGAATCCGCAGGATGATCGACCGCCACGGCGACCATTTTACGGAGCGTTGTTTTACCAGGGCGGAGCGGGAGTATGCCTGCCGTCACAGGGACCCGGCGATTCGCTATTCTGCGCGGTGGGCCGCCAAGGAAGCTGTCGTCAAGGCTATTGGCACGGGCTTTATCGAAGGGATGACTTTTCACGACATCGAGGTCGTTCCGCTGCACACAGGAGAGCCCACAGTTGTTCTGTGCGGCCGCACGGCTGAGCTGGCAGCAACTCGCGGGATCACTCGTCTGCTGCTCACGATGTCACATGGCAGAGACTATGCCACGGCAACCGCGATCGGTCTTGCTGAACCTGGCCAGCGGGTACCGGATCTGAACAACAGCGAAAAATCGAGGGCTTGAATGCCACGGCGAGACTGCGGGCCATTCGATGGGTCACGGCTGTTGCGGGAAACGTCTCTGCAGCATATTGAATATCATGCGCGACTGGAGTCCACCAACACGCTCGCTTTGTCGTTACTGAACTCCCTGCTGAATTCGGCCCCGGCACTGGTGATCACTCCGCAACAGACTGCCGGGCGTGGCCGGAAGGGAAATCGCTGGTGGTCTGCCGGGGGGGCGTTGACCTTCTCACTGGTACTGCGGTCTTCTGAAGTTCCGCTGGCGGCGGAACGGAGATCGCTGGTCGCGATTGCCACCGGACTGGCTGTGCAGACGGTGCTTTCCGAGATTGCGACAGGTATTGAGTTTCAGCTGAAGTGGCCCAATGATGTGCTGAGTGGTGGCCGCAAGATCTGCGGCATTCTCGTGGAGCAAAGCGGTTTTGGAGAACAGCAGGGAATTATCGTTGGTGTCGGTGTTAATGTTTCCAACAGCCTGCGAGACGCACCGTCTGAGATTGCATCGCTGGCAACGTCGTTGTGTGATTTGACGAATTCGGATCACGATCTTACAGACGTGCTGACTCTGCTTCTCAACCAGATCGACCAGCGTATCAGTCAGTTTGCGATGCAGCCGCGGCTGGCACTTGCTGAAGCCAATCGAGTCAGTCTGCTCAATGGCCGGCTGGTGAGAATTCGAAATGAATCGGAAACGGTGGAGGGAGAATGTCTGGGCATCGACAGCGACGGATGCCTGGTGATTTCTTCTGCAAACGGCCCGGTGGCCTGCAGCAGCGGCGTTGTTGAACGCTGGTAAGTGCGAATCCGTGCTGAGATGCGTTTCGCAACCGCCAGCCTCACGAGGGAATGGGACGCGCGCAAACGAAGACCAGCGTCTACTGGGCGTTGGATCGACTGCCGCCGGGTGAGCCAATGATCGGAGCGTCGTCCGGGAGCGGGCGGGCTGCCACACGCAACTGCAGGCTGTGCGCGAGTTCTCGGAGTGCGGCAAAGTGCGTGAAGGAATTTTCATAGACCCAGATTGTGACAGCCGACTCGGGGGGGAGCGTTTCCAGCCTTGACCGGAACCGGGCACCCGAACGGACGGCGTCCTCTGTTGACTCTTCGAACAACTGCTCTTCGACTCGGAGTTCCCAGCGGGAGACCTGGATGATGATACGGTTGTCTCCGGTCTGCAGTGCCTGCAGGGGGGATGGCCCTCGCTTCTCGACTTCATACAACAACGAGTAGCCGCTGATTGCGCCGGTCTCGCCGCGGAACTCATTCAGCCTGAACATCACGGACTGACGTGCGCGCAGTTGAGACCGCAGCAGATCAAGAAGAGTTTCCAGCGGGATTTCACTGATTCGACCCTGATCGAGGCGGAAATGAACTTCCCCGGACTCAACGGGTTTCCCAAGCGGGGAGAGGCGGTGCAGCAGTCGATCTGGTGGAGCGGCCTGTTTTTCTTCAGCCTGCAGCTGTTCCCGGAGCTCAAGAGTTTGAGCGAGAAAGAACTCCTGTTGACTGGTGAGTTCGGCCTGCACTTCGGCGGACTCAGCAAGGGAAGCGGAGAAAAACCGGATCTCCTGCTGTCGGTTTTGCACCTGCAGCTCCAGTTCGTCGACTCGTGCTTTCTTTATTGCCAACTGCTGTTCGCTGTCCTGTCGATTCTTCGCTGCCTCGTGCTGACTACTGGTCAGGTTCCGCAGGCGATTTGACGCCGACAAAACTGCCGCGCTGAGTCGTTCATCTTCCTGCCGCAGGACGCCGCGTGCACTTCTCAGCTGGGCGATCACCTGTTGCTGTTTCTTTTGATCGGCGACCAGAAGCCGCCGCTGTTGGGCAGCATTTTTCAGAGTGACCTGTTGCTGTTGCAGCTGCAGGTCCTGTTCATCGAGAATCGGATTTGCGGGAAGTGTGATGGGTGATTCCGGCGGCTGTTGCTGGACCTGCACGCCAACAACCACGATCAGAATGATCAGAATTCCCACGATATTGCAGACGATATCGAGGAACGAATCCGAACCGAAGTCGGGATCTCCCGAAGAGAATCGGCGGCTCATTGGATGACCTCCGCCGACTGCTCCGCAACCCGTGCATAACCAGCACTGTTCGCGGGCTGTACCCACGGGGAGAGTCGATAAGTTGTTACTGAACGAATGCCTGCTTCGCGCAGGGACTTCCGCAGCTGGATTCGCCAGAGATCTCCGCCCGGACTGACGATGAACTTGACGATTGGCATGACCGGATCGCGCTCTGTTCCTGCAGCGGCGGCAACTTCCAAATGAATCGCTCGCAGGAGCTTTGTGGCGGCGTAGCCTGCAGACCGATATTGCAGGGGAACGGTTTGTTGTTGTCCGACGGTCAGGTGCTGAGGGTCAAGAAAAACAACGATGCCAACAGGAATCGCGGTGCGAGGACGACCCTGCTGCTGACTGCCGAGGAGTCTTTGGGTCTCCTGGTCAAGTTGTGAAACAGAGGTTCCGGCCAGCGGCGGAATGGTTCCGGGGGTACTGTGCGAAAGAGAATTGAGCCATGACTGTGCGGTTGCAGCGGAAGAAGTCGCTTCGGCAGTGGTTGCATCGCGCGACGTTGGTAACAATGGCGGTGCAGAGCTTTGCCGTTCGGGCAGATTGATCTGGTCCTGTGAGTGACCGCTGTTCGCAAGGGGAGAAAAGTCCGCTGGTCGACCGGGGTCTTCCGCCGCCCCAGCAGGTCCATTGAGCCAGTCATCGAAGTCCTGCAAATTCGCGTTTGCCGTTGCCGCGGAGGGCGCCGTGTCTGGACTTTGCGGAAATGCGGGCGATTCGGTGTTGCCGACGTTCTGTGCCTGTTCTGCTCGCTGTCTGCGTTGAGCTTCGAATCTCGCGGCAAATTCTTCGGCCAGTCGATTTGCTTCTGCCGCTGACCGTGGTCCCGCCAGGGCACCTGCAGCAATCGAATTCCGAGCTCGATTATTGAAAAAAGACGGCGGTGGTGCGACTCCAC
>JAFMMM010000029.1 GCA_017859815.1 Planctomycetota bacterium
GTTCGAGGCAGTCGTATCTGCCTGCTCGGAATGGCTTACAAGAAGAATGTCGACGACCCCAGAGAGAGCCCGTCGTTCGAGCTGATGGAGCTGCTGCTGCATCGGGGCGCCGAAATGACGTACAGTGACCCGCATGTTCCTTCGCTTCCCAAAATGCGACACTTCGATCTGCCACCAATGAACAGCACGCCGCTCACAGCCGAGTTCCTTGCAGCGCAGGACTGCGTGCTGATTGCAACAGACCATGCGGCATTCGACTACGATTTCATCGTCGAACATTCGCCGCTGATTGTGGACACTCGGAACGCCACAGCCGGCGTCACGAGTGGGCTTGAAAAAATCCGTCGCGCCTGAACCAGACTCGCTGAAGGTGCCACCGTCAAACCATCGCCCCGAAGACAAGGAAGTTCCGACTTGGACAACTCGAACCCGGAAGCACTGATTACCGCTGCACTGAACTGGCGATACGCCGTTAAGAAATTTGATCCGAAGCGGCGAATTACGGCCGCACAGTGGGACGTACTGCAGCAGTCTCTGGTACTGGCCCCCAGCAGTTATGGGCTGCAACCATGGAAGTTCATCGTTGTCAGCAGCGATGAAAAAAAGAACCAGCTTCCAGAAGCCTGCTGGGGGCAACGGCAGCCAGCGGACTGTTCTCACTTTGTGGTCATTGCCGCGCGGCGGAAAGCCGACCCGGACTTCGTGAAACATTTCATCCGGTCCATTGCTGAGACGCGAGGTCTTGCCGAAGAAAGCCTGCAGTCCACAGCTGACGCCATTCTTGGCAAGCTTCAACGGATGGGAGATGATCATCTGCCGTGGACGGCACGCCAGTGCTATATCCCGCTGGGATTTCTGCTGCAGTCTGCGGCGCTGCTGCAGATCGACGCCTGTCCGATGGAAGGCATTATGCCGGATCGAATCGACCCCCTGCTGGGACTGCAGGACACGGAATGGACTTCGGTTGTTGCTTGCGCGCTGGGCTATCGAGCGGCCGATGACCCCGCTGCTCAACAGGCTCGTGTGAGATTTCCGGCGTCAGAAACTGTTGTCCATCTCTGACGACCGTTCCCGTACTCCCGCCGCAGAGCGCGGCGAACAATGACTTTTTTGAGGATCATGAAAGTGAGCGAAGACTGGATCGCGGACAGGATGCATCAGATCGACGCGTCGGGTATTCGCAAAGTATTCGACCTCGCAGCAACGATGAAAGATCCGGTCAATCTCAGCATCGGACAGCCTCATTACGACACCCCTCAGCCCGTCAAGGACGCATTGTGTGAAGCCGTGCAGCAGGGGCGCAACGCTTACAGCCAGACACAGGGAATTGCGCCGCTTAACGATGTCCTGCGTGCAGATCTCGACCGCCGCTATGGGCATGCCGACCGAGACGTGTTTGTGACATCCGGCACCAGTGGCGGGCTGCTGCTCACGTTGTGTACGCTGATCAACCCAGGGGACGAAGTGATCATTTTCGACCCGTGGTTTGTGATGTATCGCCACCTCGTGGCGCTTGCCGGCGGCCGAGTGGTCCCCATTTCGACATATCCGGACTTTCGGATTCGGATTGACGATGTCCGCGCGGCAATGACACCGCAGACACGTTTGATCATTTTCAACAGTCCGGCAAATCCCACGGGAGTTGTCGCCACACCCGAAGAAACAAAGGCGATTGCCGAACTGGCTGCCGAACAGAACATCGCATTGTTGAGCGACGAGATCTACAGCGCCTTCTGTTACGACTCCGAGTTCTGCAGTCCGGCTCAGTGGAACGATCGCACCATCGTCATTGACGGTTTCAGCAAGTCACACTCCATGACAGGTCTGCGTCTGGGGTATTTGCATGCTCCGAATTATCTGGTTCGGCAAATGCTGAAACTGCAGCAGTTCACTTTTGTGTGTGCTCCGCATCCGGTTCAGTGGGCTGGCCTGACCGCGTGGGAACTGGACTTGACCGGAAACCGGGACGATTACCGCAGACGGCGCAGTCTGCTGGTCGAAGCGCTGGATGGCCGCTACGAAATCTGCGGTGGGGAGGGAGCCTTTTACCTGTTTCTGAAAGCTCCCTGGGGAAGCGGGACTCAGTTTGTGACCGAGGCAATTCGTCGCAACCTGCTGATCATTCCGGGGTCCGTCTTCAGTGCTCAGGACAGCCATTTCCGCGTCTCATTCGCTGCGGAAGACAGCGTGTTACTGAAGGGTGCCAAAATCCTGCGAGACCTTGCTGATCACCCCCCAACAACCGCGTAAGGACATGTGCGGAGATGGAGGCGAACCGCAGAATGCACGGCTTTGTCCCGCGAACGGTGTTTCAAGACGATGTCAGCATCCGCAACTCGTGAGCGAAAAACCGCGGTCGGGGTTTGAAAAAACGCAGTAATCAGGCAAGAGATCCGGGTTTTGCCAGTGAAATTGGTGTCTCCGCCGAGAATTCAGCGGAAACTCCCCGTCCAAGTGATAGTTTGTGAATAATAATCTCTCAGGGACGGGCTGTCGCGTTGCATTCCTCCCAACCCAAACATGCCTGTGTCGAAGACCCAACGGCCAAATTTCTTAGCTGGGCACTGCGGGCTGCTGTTTGCCTTGATCAAGGGGATCTATCTCATGAGAACAGTTCAGAAGCGAAATCGGGGATTTACCCTGATCGAACTGCTGGTTGTGATTGCAATTGTTGCAGTACTTGTCGCAATCCTGCTTCCGGCCGTCCAAAAAGCGCGCGAGGCGGCAAACCGTACTCGATGCCAGAACCAGGTCCGGCAGATGGTCCTGGCTCTCCATAACTATCATGACTCACACTCGGTGCTGCCTCCGGGCGCTATTTACACTCAATTCGCAGGCAACGTCACGCCGACCGGCATGCGAGTTCGAGACCCTCGCGAGCCGTTTCTGCCAAGTCAGATTCTGGGGCTGCATGGGACCAGCTGGATGTTCCAGATCCTGCCCTACATCGAGCAGGACAACCTGTATCAGCTGTGGCGAGTTGACTACAACGTCTTCGGGAACTCCGAACTACTGTTCGACAACGGCACCAATCTGATCTGGAGACAACTGGGTTATGCACCGGCTCAGGCAGACATCCCGATGTTCTATTGTCCGTCTCGCAGATCGAGGATCGAAAACAGCGGAAAGTTCTCCCACAACAGATATCTGGATACGGAAGCTCCAACCAAGTTGTCGACGGGCATCAAGGGTGGCGGAAACGACTACGCTGCCTGTGCCGGGTCGGGTGTTGTGTTCAATCGGCAGCTGCGTGCTGTCATTGATTTGACCCCCGAACAACTCACGTTCTATCAGTCACAGCTGCGGACGCCAGCCAACAACTTTAATCAGTTGTCCAATAACATTGGTGCTCTGGCCGTCAACAGTGCGAGCAGCCTGACAGACATCAAGGACGGAACATCACAAACGATCCTGATCGGTGAAGCCGAACGCTTTGAATCGCTGTTAATCCCCAACCAGCGGACGGCGGACCAGGTGGCCAACGATGGCTGGGCATGGGGTGGAGCTGCAACGATGTTCTCCACTCTTGAAGGCCCTAACAAGAAGCTCTACTGGGGCTCGGCCGGTTCCTCTCATGGAGAGTTGTGCATTGTTGGACTTGCTGACGGCTCCGCACGAACCGTCAGTAAGGACATCAGCCTGCAGATCTGGCAAAACCTTGGAAATATCAGTTCCGGCATTCCAGTTCCGAATTTCTGATGGATTGCTGAACGAGTCTCTCACGCCAGGCGGGATTCAACCTGCCTGGCGTTTTTTCTGCGCCCGGGTGGTTCTCTGCACAGTCTGATCACCTCGGTTCCAGCTTCCGGATGTCGCCCATGACCATTCGTTACACCTGCAGCCAGTGTGAGTCCGTGATGAAGATCCGGGACGAGAAGTCCGGGACTGACGCAAAATGCCCGAAATGCAAGACGCCCTTTGTCGTTCCGGCTGCGCAGCCAACCGCAGACGCTGACGCGGAAAGTCCTGACGACTTTCCTGTCGACATGCCGTTTGAGCTGACTCCGGATGCCGAGATTCCGGAGATCACAGAAACGCCTCAGCTCACCCCGGCAGCCCCCGTCAGCAAGGCACCGGAAGCATCACCGGGACGCCCATCTGTTGCGGAGCTGATGCGCGAGCACGAGGCTTCGAAAAAGAAAGAGACGGCAAAGAAGGCCGATCGCCAGGAACAGACCGCTGAGACCGATGCCAGTACCGGCTCTGCTGCGGATATGCTGGCCAGGGCGTATCAGCAGAAGCGGGAGTCATCCGCCAAGGCACCACAGAAGTCACGCAGCGAACAGCGGGCTGAAGAAGAGCGGATGGCCATGATGACGTTTGTCAGGACTCGGCTGCTTCCGGGCGCCGCGGTTCTGGGCGTTCTGATTACCACGTGGACCTGGTGGGTGAACAGAGAGATCTATGACGGCCCACCGCTTTACGCGGTCACCGGAAATATTTCCGTCAGCGGGTCTGCAGCTGAGGGTGTTCGAGTGGAATTCGCTCCTTCAAATCCAGGACCGAATGATGTTGTATTGTCCGCATCTGCAGTTACCGATTCTGAGGGCAACTACGAACTCATGGTCTACGCCGGGGTCTACGGTGCACCCGCAGGGACTTATGTAGTAGGCTTGGTTGACAGCGAAGGCCTGCCAATGCAGGTTCCGGATGCGCAGGTGCAACAGACGGTTTCCGACACTGCTGAGAACTCAATCGACTTCCAGCTTTAATCGCTGACCAACAGCATTTCCCTGTGGAACAAACAGGACCGATGACCACACTGATTGTTGATTATGGTATGGGTAACCTCCGCAGCGTCCAGAAGGCGTTTGAGCGGATTGGTGAGGAGGCAGAGATCTGTTCAGATCCTCAGCGGATTGCGGTTGCAAAGCGCGTCGTGCTTCCAGGTGTTGGGGCATTCCGTGACGCCGTGCGAGCACTTGACAACCATGGACTCACTGAGGTTCTGAAGGACCACCTGCGAGCCGATCGACCGTTCCTTGGAATTTGTCTGGGCCTGCAGATGCTGTTTGAAGAGTCTCACGAGGACGGCGTTCACGGGGGACTCGGCATTATCCCCGGGCGAGTCAGCAGATTTGAGCTCGATAGCGAATACAAAATCCCCCATATGGGCTGGAATCAACTGCAGTTCCCCATTGCAGACCGGCATCAGCTGTTTGCGGGCATCGACTCCGGGCGGTGGTTTTACTTTGTTCACAGCTATCACTGCGAACCCACCGACAGTGACTGGATCGCCTCTGTGACGGATTACGGTGGTCCGTTTGTCTCCGCGATCGCTCGAGGCAACGTGATGGCAACGCAGTTTCATCCCGAAAAAAGTCAGGCCAGTGGAATGCAGATTCTGAAGAACTTCTTGTCAGCCACTGAAGCTGCAGCCTGCTGAATCTGTTCATCAACTGATCGAACTGCCGGCGGGAACTTCCGCGAACTGCAGTCGCTGTTATTTCTTGTCTGAAGGGAACCGGATACACTTTGCAGCTTCGCTCTTCAGCCCCTCAGTTCCTCTGACGCTGTCACGCCAGGACTTCACCGCCTCCATCCTTTTTTCGTTCCAGCATAAGAACAGATTCCATGATCGTTAGTCGTCGCTGGCTGGCCGACTATGTCCGCCTGCCCGAATCCACGGAAGAACTCACACATCGACTGACCGTCTCCGGACTCAACCTGGAAGAGTTCCACGAGGTATCGGGGCAGTCTGAAGGTTCGGATATCGCCATTGACCTGGAGGTGACCAGCAATCGCCCGGACTGCCTCGGACATCTTGGTGTTGCCCGCGAGGTCTCTGTTCTTTTCGATACCCCGTTACAGATCCCGGACGCAGCCGTCGCTGAAAGCAGCCAGCCTGCGAAAGACGCTGTCAACGTCAGCATCGATTGCGAAGATCTCTGTCCGGAATATCACGCGCGAGTCCTGCGGGGCGTCCGAATCGGGCCCAGCCCCGCGTGGCTGAAAGATCGTCTGGAAGCTATCGGCGTCACTTCCGTGAACAACGTCGTGGACGTAACGAATTTCGTGATGATGGAATGTGGCCAGCCGCTGCATGCATTCGACCTTGATCAGCTGCACGGGGCAAAAATCGTCGTCAGGCGAGGGCGCCGCGGGGAGAAGATTCAGGCGATCGATCAGAAGGATTACCAGCTCACCGAAGAAATGTGCGTCATCGCCGATCAGGATCGGCCGGTTGCCATCGCTGGTGTGATGGGCGGATTCGATACCGAAATCTCGCAGCAGACCACAAATGTGCTGATTGAAACAGCGACGTTTTCATCCATGTCCGTCCGCAGTACAGCTCGCGCCTTGAAGCTGCACAGCCCGTCCTCTTATCGATTTGAACGACGGGTCGATCGCCGCAATCTGGACTGGGCATCCCGTCGATGCTGCGAGTTGATTTTGCAGGTGGCGGGTGGCGAACTGCTGGCTGACTCGGTCGTGGCCGGCACACCACTCACAGCCGCTCCGAATCCAGTCGCATTGCGTTTCGAGCGTGTCGGGCGACTGCTGGGGATTTCTGTCCCGCCGCAGGAGTGCGTCGCGATTCTGCAAAAGCTCGGTTTGAAGATGATCGAAAGTGACGAACAGCGAGTCCTTGCTGAGCCGCCCAGCTGGCGTCCGGACCTGACGCGAGAGTGCGATCTGATCGAGGAAGTGGCGAGGATTCATGGCTACGATCACATTCCGACCGATGCACCTCTGCCGGTCGTTGCAACTGCCCGCACGCTGCGTGAACGAGTCCAGGATGCTGCTCGCATTCATCTGGCGGCGGCTGGACTTTCGGAGGCTTTGACACTTTCCTTCGTCAGTGAGGACCAGCGAAACATGCTGCCTCCGGAGGCCGAAAACACTCCGGTCACCGTGAACCACTCCAGCCGTAGCCATGAAAACCACCTGCGTCAGTCGCTGATTCCCAGCCTGCTGCAGTGTCGCCGACAGAACGAACGTCACGGCAGCAACAATGCAGAGTTATTTGAAATCGCTCGTGTCTATCTTTCTGCCGGGCAGGGACTGCCGGAAAATGAAGCAGAGCCACTGACCATAGGAGTGGTGGCGGGACGTTCATTTGCCGAGCTGCGGGGACTCGTCGAATCTCTCACAGCGGCCATTTGTCCGGGCAGCGTGCTCACTGCAGCTCCCAGTGATGCCGCGGAATATCTTTCGGGACGAGGTGCCTCACTGCAGCTCAACGGAGTGCCACTGGGACGCATGGGTGAACTCAGCCGCGAGGTGCTGGAAAAAAGTGAACTGCAGGACGATGCCAGTTTTGTGGAACTGCGACTGCCAGTGCTGGAAAAATTCTACCTGCAGCATCGCAGCTACACGCCGTTGCCAAGATTCCCCGGAATTTCACGAGACCTGAACTTTGTATTGCCGGAGAGTGTTACCTGGGCCACCCTCGAACAGGCTGTTCGGGACAGTGCCGGACCGCTCCTTTCAGGCACTTCGTTTTCCGGACAGTATCGCGGCAGGCAGCTGGGCGACAATTTGAAATCCTATGTCATTACCTGTCGATTCAGCGCGGCGGACCGAACGCTGACAGCCGAGGAGGTTGATGCCTCCGTTTGTGGTATTCTTGATGCCTGCAAAAGCACGCTTGACGCAACACTGCGGATGTAGGCCTTTCACGCTCCCCCTCGCCTCCGAATGATTCTTCAAGCCCCACGACAGATCTCTGAGACTATGAACCGCACGCTGCTCAAAGCAAAAATTCATCGGGCTCGCGTTACGGAGGCCTGCCTTGACTATGAAGGCAGTGTCACGATCGATCGCAGTTTGATGGAGGCCGTCGACATTGCTGAGTGGGAACAGGTGGACGTCTATGACATCACAAACGGAAGCCGACTGACAACCTATGCAATTCCGGGCGAAGCTGGCTCCGGAGTGATCTGTCTCAATGGCGCGGCCGCCAGACTGGTCAACGTGGGTGACCTCGTCATCATCTGCAGTTACGCTCAATTCAGCCCCGACGAAATCTCGCAGCATGTGCCCCGTATTGTCCTGGTGGACGAGCAGAATCGTGTGAAGCAGCACACTCGCTACTGAAACGCAGTGCGGCGTGATGCTCTCCTCATTGGACCATCGGCCTCAATCAGCACTACAATCGGGCGGCCGACGGACTCCCCGTCGCCCTATCACCGGGACTTCTTCGGAGACCGCCTGATGTTGCATTCCAGAAATCGCTCGCTGTATGTCGTGATCGCCAGTGTTCTGTTTATCGGCCACCACACAGTGGCGGAAGAGATTCAAATCGGTGATCGTCTCCTGCGCGTGCCCGATGGATTCGAGGTGACTTTGGCAGCCTCTTCTGAACTCGCCAGCAGACCGATCGCGGTTGCAACTGACGAACAGGGGCGACTTTATGTGACGGACTCCGGGGGAATGTCGGAACGGGCAGAAAAACAACTTGAGCTGCTGCCTCACAGCATTCGCCGACTGGAGGACACCAATGGAGACGGCATCTTCGACCGCAGCACACTGTTCGCTGATCGGATGATGTTTCCGGAGGGCTGCATGTGGTACGACGGCTCGCTTTATGTCGCGGCGCCTCCACAGATCTGGAAACTGACCGATGTCGATGACGATGGCATTTCGGATCGACGTGAGGTCTGGTTTGACGGCCGCACGGTCACCGGATGTGGAAATGATCTGCACGGCCCCTACCGCGGACTCGACGGCTGGTTTTACTGGTGCAAGGGGGCCTTCGCGGAGCAGCAACATCAGCTTTCCGACGGAACAGAACTGATCACTCGATCGTCGCATATTTTTCGCGCTCATCCCGACGGGTCTCATTTGGAAACGGTTTTAACAGGGGGCATGGACAATCCCGTCAACGTTGCCTTTCTTGGCAACGGAGAGCGTTTCCTGAGCTGCACATTCTTCCAGCATCCGGCTGACGGGCGACGCGACGGCCTGATTCATGCCATCTATGGCGGCGTCTATGGCAAGCGTCACCCGTCGATTTACGCACATCCTCGGACAGGGGACGTGATGCCCGTGCTTTGCCATCAGGGAGCGGCAGCCCCGTGTGGCCTGATTGCCGGAAGCCGATCTCTGTGGGGTGGGGGCTACGACCAGCATCTGTTTGCCTGTTACTTCAATTTGCATCGCGTTGTTCAGCATCAGCTGATTCCGGAAGGCCCCGGCTATCGCACAGAAGACATCGAGCTGATTTCCTGCGATCACCCGGACTTTCATCCCACCGACGTTTTTGAGGATGCCGACGGAAGTCTGCTCGTCGTCGACACCGGCGGCTGGTACAAGGTGTGCTGCCCCACGTCTCAACTGGCAAAGCCCGACGTCCCGGGCGCGATTTATCGCATCCGCAAAAGGGGCACGGCTCCTGTCAGCGATCCGCGCGGACAGCAGTTGTCGTGGAACGACTTAACTTCGGAAACTCTCGCTGGCCGTCTCTCAGATCCTCGTTCAGCCGTTCGGCGGCGCGCCACGGACGGTCTGCGTCAGCAGTCTGCAGCGGCTGTACCGGCCATCACAGCTCAACTTCGCGCTGAGGACGCAGCGACGCGTCTTGAAGCTGTTTGGACACTGGCCGGAATTTTTCATCCGGAAGCCGGAGTCGCCGCCGTGTCGGCACTCAGAGACGAGAACCAGCAGGTGCGTCAGGCGGCCGCACATGCCGTTGGGCTTCACCGGGTCTCAGCAGCACTGCCTGACCTGCTGAAAATGGCCGCTGCGGACTCGGCCGGGCCTGCACGTGCTGCTGCTGAGGCAATCGGGCGAATTGGCAGCCGGGAAGCGGTGCCGGCCCTGCTGCAGATTATCGGAGATTTGCGACTCGGTCCGGTCGACGAAACCGGCGCACCAGCCGAAGCCGCTGCACGCATTCAGGAACACTCCCTGATTTATGCCCTGATGGAAATTGGAGATGCAGAGAGCATCAGAGAGGGAATGACAATCTCCCTCGTGAACGCTCAGCGGGCTGCACTTGTCGCGCTGGATCAGATGCCGGAAGGCGGTACGCTTGAGCCTGACAATGTCATCGATTTGTTGCAGCATCCAAGCCCGGCAATCCATCGAACGGCATCATGGATCATCAGCGAGCACGCCGACTGGGGCCGACTGACAGCCGAGCGTTTTCGGCATGATCTGTTTGTGGGTGGTGGCCTGCTGGGTCAGTCCTCCGAGCAGATTCTGACACTGCTGTCATCACTGAGTGATTCCGCAGAGATTCGCCAGTTGCTGGCAGATCTCTCGCTCTGTCACAGCCAGTCGTGGCAGCTGGGTGCACTGTCTGCGATGTCGAATGCAGAACTCACAGAGACCCCGACCGAATGGGTCGGTGCACTGGCCAGTCTCGCCGCTTCAGCAGACCGCGAGATCATCGCGGCGGTTATTCGTTGTGCCCAGTCACTGCCTCAGCAAAAGGAGCGTTTTCAGCCGTTGTTGATGGCACTCGGTGCGGCGGCGACGAACACGGACTTGTCGGCGGATCTGCGCATTCGTGCTCTTGCGACGGCCGGCCCTCAGGAGTCACTTTCTGCCGCAACATTTTCGCTGCTGATCAACCATCTTCCCGCAGACAGAGATCCGGCACTTCGGAGGCTCTCAGCGACAACTCTTGCCGCTGCAAAACTCTCTGCCGACCAGGTTGCGCAACTGCTCGACAGCCTGATCATGGTCGGGCCGATGGAATTGCCGCTGCTCGTGCCGGCCCTGCAACAACATGCCACATCCAGTCAGGGATATCAGCTGCTCACGCAACTTGCTGACACCCCGGGGTTCTCCGGCCTTCGCACCGACCAGCTGCAGGCTCTCCTTTCAGCCTACTCCGCTGAAGTTCAGCAGCAGGGGCGCCCACTGCTGGTACGGCTTAACGCCGATCTCGAACAACAGACAGCGATGCTGGAGGACTACCTCGACACACTTCCGGAAGGAGACGTCCGGCGTGGTCACGAAGTCTTCATGAGTCGAAAAGCCGCCTGCAACACTTGCCACCGTCTGGGATACGGAGGCGGTAATCTGGGCCCGGACCTGACACGCATCGGGCGCGTTCGTAACCGCAGAGATTTACTGGAGGCCATTCTGTTTCCCAGTGCCAGCATTGTGCGGGGCTATGAACCGGTTTCGCTGGAGCTGGAGAGCGGGCTGGTTGTCAGCGGGATCATCACCGGCGAAACTTCTGATACCGTCACGGTGGCGATGGACGCTGAAAAGACAATGAACCTGAAACGAGACAGCATCGCGGAGGCTTATCCATCAGCAGTTTCCCCCATGCCTGCGGGAATCATCAAGCTGCTGACTGTTCAGGAACTGGCCGACCTGCTGGCATTCCTGCAGACAGACGAGCGATAGCCGCACAAAACGACACCAGCATCTCTTTTCAGCAAAGGATTGACTGTTGACATGACTCCAGCATTACTTGGCTACCCGACGATGATTGCGTTTGCTTGGCTGCTGAGCACCAATCGAGCGAGATTTCCGTGGCGGATTGTTCTGTGGGGGACGGCACTGCAATTCGGGTTTGCAGGGCTGATTCTGAAATCCGACACCGGCAGACAATTCTTCCGAGTTCTGGGCGACATCTTCAATAAGCTGATCTCCTTCAGCAGCGCCGGCAGCACGTTTTTGTTTGGCGAAGATCTGCAGGGCAGTTTTGCCTTCAGCGTGCTGCCGATCATCATCTTTTTTTCCGCACTGATCGCAGCTCTGTATCATATTGGTCTGATGCAGTTCGTGGTTCGGACCATTGCGATCGTGATGCAGAAGACTCTGAAGACGTCCGGCCCGGAAAGCCTTTCGGCTGCCTCCAATATTTTTGTCGGGCAGACAGAGGCGCCGCTGGTGATTCGCCCTTATCTGTCAACGATGACCCACTCCGAACTGATGGCCGTTATGGTCGGGGGATTTTCGACAATCGCCGGCAGTGTCATGGCAATCTACGTCACCTTTGGAATGGATCCGACACACCTGCTGACAGCATCCGTCATCTCGGCACCGGCGGGATTAATGCTGGCCAAAGTGATGGTGCCGGAAACAGAGCAGTCGCAGAACACTTTTGCTTCGGACTGTAAGCTGCCGCGTTTTTCCGAAAACCTGATTCAGGCAATCGGCAACGGAACATCGGACGGCCTGATGCTGGCGCTGAATGTGGGTGCGATGCTGATTGCCTTTCTGTCCCTGATCGCGCTCACAAACTTCTGCCTCGAAGCTTCTTCTCAGTGGCTGATTGATAAGTATTCGATTCCGAATGCGAAGCCGCTGACGATCGAGATGATTCTGGGATCTCTTTTTTTTCCTGTCGCATGGCTGATGGGAGTCGCTTCGGCTGAGTGTCGGGATGCGGGCTTCCTGCTGGGACTCAAACTGGTTGCCACCGAGTTTGTGGCTTATCAGGAAATGGGCCAGATGACGGAGCTTTCTGCCCAGTCGAAGACGATTCTGACCTACGCCCTTTGCGGTTTCTCCAACTTCGCCTCCATCGGAATTCAGATTGGCGGCATTGGTACGATTGCACCCGAGAGACGTGCTGACCTGTCAAAACTGGCGCTCCGGGCAATGCTGGGAGGTACTCTGGCCTGCTGCATGACGGGCTGTATCGCAGCGATTCTGGCCCCAGGTTGAAGCCCCTGAAGTTCTCTGGTCCCGCAGGCAGCGGAACGCTAAACTGAGGTCAATCGGCAGAATTTGCTTGTATTCGACATGGAGGTCGAAGTGTCGTTTTTCCGCAGCTTTCGCAGACGCCTTTCATTTCTGTTTGTAGTCGCTATCGGCTGCCTGTTGGCAATTTCTCTTCCCGGCGTGGTCGGTTTTTTCTGGCACCTGCAGGCCGTTGACGACCTCGACTTTCTGCTCAATCGCAGCCCGGATGAAAACCGTCTCAGCCGCTCCGTGATCCGTATCGGCGAAGTATTGCACAGCCCGCTGGAGATGAATCACAGCCCCCCGGCACACCAGCTGGAGCGGGAATTCCTGGACCAAATCCGTAACGCCCGAAAAGAGTTGCTGGAATTTCGGAAGCGGACAGAATCACTGCCCCAGGGCAACCGCCGGAATCTGAACCAGCGACTGATGGCAACACGTCGGCTGGAACGCATCGATGTGGAACTGGGATCGCTCTGGAAGCTGGGTGAAGAGATCGATCAGAATTCGCCCGAATTCCCCCGGAAGTCGATGTCGGACATTCGTTATCAAACCGGTGTGATCACCGCCCGCATTCAAAGAACCATCGAAACTCTTCCAACGACTCAAACCCGCGACTGGATGGCACTGTCCCTGAATCGCGTCCGGGGACAATCTGCTTCCCTGCTCTCCTTTATCATCGTGATGTCCGTCTTAGTTGGGCTTGCCCTGATCGCGTGGCTGGTGGCCAGCTTACGCTGGATTTCCGGGCCGGTTCGGAAGCTGGCTGATGGGTGCACCAGAATTGCAAACGGGGATACCAGTTTCCGGCTGGAACAGATGAGTCGCTGGCAGGACGAACTGGCGGACGTCGTCGACGGCGTGAACAATGTGGCAGATCGTTACCAGCAATCAGAAGAAGACCTGCAGCAAAAAGTCCGAGAACGAAGTGATCAGCTGATCCGGTCACAGCGTATGGCCAACGTCGGGTTTCTTGCTGCTGGCGTGGCCCACGAAATCAATAACCCTCTGCAGGCAATCATCATGGCTGCAGATATTATTGAAAGGCTCGTCCGTGCCCTCGAAGAACTTCCGGATGCCAAACTGGAAAATATTCTCGACCGGGTTGCGATGGTTCGCAAGGAATCCAGCCGCTGTGGTGATATTACCCGACGACTCCTGGACTTTTCGCGAGCCGATCACGGTGTCCGAACATGGTGCAACCTGGTTGACCTTGTTGATGAAGTGACTGACGTCGTCGGACACCTCGGACAATTCAGCGATCGACAGCTGATCTTCCAGCCCACCGGACCTGTCTCAGCCGAAGTGAGCGCTGAACAGATCAAGCAGGTCATTCTGAACCTGACCGCCAATGCTCTGCAGGCAGTCCCCGCCGGTGGCACTGTTGAAATCAGTCTGATTGAACAGGTGGACTTCATTGTCCTCACGGTCACGGACAACGGCTGCGGTATGAATGAGCACACACTGGAACACGTATTTGACCCCTTCTACAGCGAGCGCCAGACAGGGCAGGGGACAGGCCTCGGTCTGAGTATCATTCATCGAATTATCGAGGACCACGACGGAACGATCACCCCGTCCAGTGACGGACCGAATCAAGGAAGCACCTTCGCGGTTCGGCTGCCCCGCAGATCCCGCCACTGTTCCGCCGCCTGACATTCCCGCCGGGGCACGGCACTCACCCTCACGAGAATACCGGCCCGCCACGCCACAGCATCGACGGGTTAGTTCTTCCCGCCCGGCTGAAACAGCACATCGGGACCAAGTCCGAACTGAGCCGGCAGGGGTATCCCGGACCATGAAGTATCATTTCCTGCGCGCAACTGCCAGCGGCCGGCAAGCGAAAGCCGACGGGAACCGCTGCGTAATACCGGCTCTCCAGAGAGCAACGAATCTGCGAATGGCCGCTCAGATTTCAGCACCAGCAGGTTAACGCCATCCGGTAAGAGGACATCGGCAGGCATCAGGAACAGTCCGGCGGCTGAACGCCTGGCCTCCTGACCATTGACCCAGCATTGCAAAGGTCCTGCAGCGGGAGTTGAGAGCTGAACCGGTTCAGACAGCCAATCGGCCGGAGTGTGAACTGTACAGCGGATCCAAATCGGCTCCTTGTCATTCGTCTTGGGTACGGAATCCGGTGACGCCGGTATCGCTGTCGCAGCCCAGTGCCCCCTGCGGTCCGAGTCGTCGCTCTGATCGATTCTGTCCAGTTGCATCACATCGAACCGCGTCCGTCCATCCATCGCAGAACGATGCGGCTCGCCTCCCAGAATCTGGTCGCTGGTAATTGTCGGACACACGAATCGTTCGACATGCGAGATGATCAGTTCGTGACCTGTGAAGTGGTCGACCCATGGCCATCGACGGGGGTTGTACATGCTGTCCGTGAGGTCGCGCATCAGGACAACGTTCAACCCGGAGCGTACCTGCTGCCGCAGGCCAAACGGCCGCCCCAACACACACATATTCGTGTGGACACCAAGCAGGATGACGTTACGGATTCCGCGTGCAGTGAGAATGCGATAGACCTCGTCGCCCCGATCGCTGATGTAATCACGTTCGGAATCGATGTTGATCAGTTCGTGCTGTGCCTGCCATGGCAGGGCCGGGTTTCGCCCTTCGGCGGCCAACTTTGCAGCCCACTCTGCGTGCTCTGCCGGATCATCATCTTCCCCGCCATCGGACTGATCAATTGGATAAATGGCCTGTTCTTCCGCCGGGATGGCCGAGCACCAGAAACTCAGGTCCCCCCGCTCATCCGCCACCGGAGCCATCCTGATCGCACGCTGTCTGGCGGGGTTCTTTGTATAAGCTGGCATACAGTCACTTGGCGAGTGGATAATCACAGCACCTCGGTCTCGACAAGTGGCCAGCAACTCATTCATCCGAGGAAGAAACTCCTCCATCCTTCGCACTGCATTCAGGCAATGATGGCGATCCCAGACGTCACAGACAATCACAGCTGTTTCTGAAGGATTCCATCGTTCCGCACGTTCCAGCCGCGCATAACTGCTCGACTGCTGCGGGGTCACCGCCACACTTCGCTGAAATCTCAGGCTCAGTTGAAGAGGTTCGTCCGCCAATACTGCAGGACACAGCAATCCCAGCATGAGCAAGCTCCATCTCCATGACCTGAAAACGGCCGTTAAACGCATCATGAT
This sequence comes from Planctomycetota bacterium, assembly GCA_017859815.1. GTDB lineage: Bacteria > Planctomycetota > Planctomycetia > Planctomycetales > Planctomycetaceae > SXXK01. Next base: position 15,756 of record JAFMMM010000029.1, read on the forward strand.
CTCCGCTGTCGATTTGATCCGGACCGCCCTGAATTCGATCCCAGCCAATCGTTGTCGCAGAAACAGTGGATCAGCAGGCAAAAATTCCGCAGACTGCACGATTCGAGGAATGCAGGGGTACCATTCCTACTTCTCTTCAGGTTAGTATTTTCCGTATGAATCCTCCAGCAATACTCTCTCACTGGTCTCTGCCGATCGGGCGCCTGTTTGGCATTTCGTTTCGCCTCAGCTACCTCGTGTTTGTTTTTGCTGCGGCTGTTGCATGGCAAGCGGATTTACTTTCCGGCCTGCTGGCCTGTGCCATCATGCTGATCAGTCTGGTCGTTCAACAGGTTGGTCATCTTTCCGTCTCACTCAACAGGGTTTTCTACAAAGATCCAATTCTGCTCTGGCCGGGCGGCTCGTTCACAGCGTCACCCCCATTGTTTCAGTCTCAGGATACAGCAGCCTCATCAGCTCTTGGCGGTCTGCTTGCCACGGCAGTTCTGGCCGGAGCGTCCGCAATACTGCTGAACGCCGAATCCCAGTTCCGGAATCTCCTGCTGGTGCCTTTCTCTGTCCCGGCAGAAATGCTTCCCGGAGCCTCGATCTGGCTTGAGATCCTGATCTGGACTTTCTCTGTCAACTGGACGCTGCTGGTCATCAACCTGATCCCAATTCGCCCATTCGCTGCCAGCGCCTTCGCAGCGGGTGGGCATCGCAGCAGCGCAGACGGCGACCTTGCCGAAGCAGTTTCATTACGAATTGGGTTTGTGCTTGCGGGTATCGGGCTGCTGATAGGGATCGTCTTTAATCTTGTCTTTCTCACCGCGGCCTTCGCCGGTGTGTTGCTGCTGCTGATGCATGATCATCGCCGTTATGTCGAAGCTCATGTCTTTCGGGAGGTGGAGCATCGATTTCGGACGTTTCACCAAACAGGGCCCGAGCAGTCTTTCGACTACAGCAACTATGATTCTCCCGAACAGACCGATGAATTCCAGCCTGACGTTCACGAGGAATTTGCGGCACGAGGCCGTTCATCGGCCACAGCAACACCGCAGCCAAATCCTGTTGAGGAAGAGCTTGATCGGATTCTTCAAAAGCTTCACGACCGCGGCCGCGAAGCGCTGACGCCTGAAGAGCTCCATACGCTGCATCGACTCAGCAATCAGTTTCGCAACCGTCGCCCGTAGAACAGAAGGCAGCTCATTCCGGTGGGCCAATTCGATCCGGCCGATTTTCAGAGTCACAGCTTTCGCAACCCATCCTCCTTCATTGGATTCGGAATCAGCTCTTCAATTTCGTCGATTCTCGTCATCGTTTCATCATCGAGGATCAGCGGGATTGCTTTCAGGCTTTCTTCCAGTTGTGCCAGCGTCGTGGCTCCGATAATTGTGGAGGCCACAAAATCATGCTGGCGACTCCACGCCACGCTTAATGCGGTGACACTGACACCAATATCTGCAGCAATTGTTTCCAGTCGCGATACCGTTTCGCGGCTGCGATCATTCAGAAACCGATCAGCAAGACGCTTCTGGCGTTCGCCGAGACTGCGGTATTCGGTGAACCGCGCGCCCTCGGGATAGCCCTGTTGATACTTCCCTGTCAGCACACCACCACCGAGCGGTGAGAACGGCAGCAGACTGATATTTTCTCGTCGGCAAACCTGGGCCAGCTCGCTCTCGCAGCGACGATTGATCAGGCTGAAATTATTCTGGATGGTGTCATATCGACTGAGCCCAAACTGTTCAGCTGCGGCCAGACTTTTCATCACGCCCCAGCAGGTTTCATTGCTGCACCCGACGGCTCGAATCTTACCCTGATGAACCAGCTCGCTGAGCGGTTCCAGAACATCCTCGTAACGCATTCCATGATCGGGCCAGTGAGTTTGGTAAAGGTCAATGTAATCGGTCTGCAGTCTCCGCAGACTGTCCTCCACGGCTTTGACGATCTGCACCCGGTCAAGCGCTGAATGCCCGTGGCGAACAGGTGGCACAAACCACCCGTGAGCGGGTCCCGTAATTTTCGTGGCCACAATGACAGATTCGCGGGGCTTCGTCTTCAGCCAGCGACCAACGATTTCCTCCGTAATCCCGTATGTCTCTGCTTTCGGCGGAACCGGATACATTTCTGCCGCATCGTAGAAGTCGATTCCGGCGTCATACGCACGATCCATGATGTCGAAAGACAGCTTTTCATCACACTGACTTCCGAACGTCATGGTCCCCATGCAAATGTCTGAAACGGTAATCCCGCTCCCCCCGAGCCGTCTGCGCTGCATTTCGTCCAACCTCGCGATACCTGAACCCTTATCGGCGTCCCCGCTGGCCGCCTCTGGCACGCGATTGTCGACGGTTCACACCGCTGTGTCGAGTCAGCGGCAGCCCGGACAGGAAAGGGCCTTCTCTGCAGCATCGGATTCCCTACAATTGCCGGAGGCTGCTATCGGGCTCACTCAAACGCAGCTGCAGGACCCGAATGATTTTCTGCATCGGTGTCTTCGGCCTGCTCATTCAATCAGACCGTCTGTAGCAAAACGATTCATCAATGCCCCTGCGAATCATCTCCGGCAAGTATCGCCGTCGACATCTGAAAACACCGGCCAGTGATCAAACTCGTCCTTATACCGACCGGGTTCGACAAATCACGTTTGATCGGCTTGCCGCCTTTGTTCCCGGTGCGCGAGTCGCAGATATCTTTTCCGGGGTCGGCACCATGGGAATGGAGGCGCTCAGCCGCGGAGCCGCCTCCTGTGTCTTCTACGATTCCGGCATGGAAGTTCAGCGTCTGCTGCGAGAAAACATTCGCACGATCATGCCGGACGCCCGGTCGATCTGCTGCCGCACGGACATTCGCCGAACGTCGTTTCGCCCGCGTGAAGGCGAAGACTGTCTCCCGTACTCGCTGATCTTCTTTGATCCTCCGTACAAGATCGCGGAACAGATTGGCAGGGGCGGAAGTCTCGCCGCACCGCTGAAGCTCCTGTCTCGCGACACTCTGACGACCCCTGACGCGATCATGGTTCTGCGAACGCCGGAACATTTCGAAATGCCGGAAATCCGGGGCTGGCGAGTGCACGACTGCTGGGAGTTATCGTCGATGATGATCTGGATCATGACACGACCCGGAGCGTGGGAAGACGAAGCTGAGGCTGAAGACTGATACCGCGGATTACCGGGGCTGACTCCAAATCCCCAGTCTTTGAAGCTGAGCACGGTGTTCCGCAATTCGCAGGCCTGATTCCAACCCTGCGGGAAGCCCGTAACCATCCAGCAGTATTGACATGCCTGCTGCCAGACTGAGCTGGTTGATCAGCAGGCCGCTCTCTGTCCGCACCCATGCGAGATGCCTTCCGAAATGGTCCCGGCCCTGGATCTCCAGCAGGACAGGCTTTCCGGCGAGTCGTTGCCTCAGCCAGCCTGAAGATTCCTGACCGAATGCCTCACCCTTCTGACCATGGTGCGCAATTTCAGGCGCGTCGATGCCCAGCAGACGAATCCGGCGACCATCTGTCAGCACCAGCGTATCCCCATCTGTTACGGAGTGAACGATCGCCCGTTGTTGCGGGGCTGCACCCGCAGCGGACGGTTCAGGAAGGATCGCGATCCGCAGCAGGCCAGCCGCTGCGCAGAACAGAATCGCACGTTGAACAGGCGTGAGTTGACGACGAAGAAACGGTAACCGGGCGACTGCCTGTCGAAAAGATCCTGTCATTCTGCCACCTCATTTCACGCTGCTGGACTGCAGGACTCGTCAGCTCTGATAAGATGGAGGGGCTTCGCGCATGCTGGACCGCGCACAGCGAAGTTGCAAGACACACACGCGTTGAAGCCTGTGAAAAACGATTTGCGGCTTCCGGAATCGACGATTACGCGGTTCCACGACGTGAATCACTCCTCTGTTCTCTCATCCCCGACTCTGTACGCCACCAGTTGTCGCCGCCATAATTCCTGCGAATCCCGGCGACTCACACCTCAATGACGAATCTTCATGGACGCTTTCACAATCACCCTGAAAGACCTGCTGCAGCTGACGCGAGATCGCAGGGCGTTAATTATTCTGGTGGCAATGCCAATGGTCATCATTGCCATTGTCGGTGGATCGACCGGGCGACTGCGGGCAACTCGTATTCAAAATCGCATGGGCCTGCAGTTTGAAATTGCTGACTACTGCGGGACCGACGTTTCAAAGCGGCTCAGCGGATTCCTCGGCGGATATGAGCACGTCCTGATTCGCTCCATGGAATCCGGCCCGTCCGGAAACCTGCCTCCCCGCGATCAGGTTTTTGCGGAACCGTACCTTGAAGGCACCGACGCTCGCCTGGTCATTGGCCCGAAGTTCGAAGAACTCGCGCGGTCGATTCCGCCAAAGGAACTCACTTCCCCGGACGAAACGACACGCAACCGGGGACTGGAAGCTCTGGACCTGGAACTGGAGTGGGAAGACGCTGAAGCTGCCGACCCGATGATGAAAGGGCTGTCGAAAGCTCTGATTGCTCTGTCCCTGCAGAACGCCCTGCTTCCTGTCATTGCAGAAAAGGTCCCGGTCTTCCGCGGGGCAGCTCGCAACTCCGTGATTCCCGAAGCGTGGGAGGATTCCACGGAATCTTTGACCAGTGCCGAAGACGTTTCTGCTCGCGTTTATCAATTCTTCATCCCCAGTTACACCGTGCTGTTTGTCTTCTTCCTGGTCAACATCATGGGACGCTCAATCATCGGGGAACGGGAATCAGGGACGCTGAGGCGGCTGCAGGTTGCCCCCATCACACCAATGGCGATTCTGGTGGGAAAAACTCTTCCCTACCTGCTGCTCAGTCTGGTTCAGACAGTGATTTTGCTGATCAGCGGAAAAATGCTCTTCGGCATGTCGTGGGGGGCTGAGCCGATGTTGCTGATTCCGGTGATGCTGTGTACTTCCGCAGCTGCCACCGCCCTCGGACTGCTGTTTTCAACCGTTGCCCAGACCGAATCACAGGTCAGCAGCATGGGCAACCTGATCCTGCTCTCCTGCGCCGGAATCAGCGGCTGCCTCGTCCCTCGTGACTGGATGCCACCGCTGACAAAACAGATCAGCCTGCTCACACCTCACGCATGGGCGCTTGACGCCTACGGCGAGCTGCTGACGACAGATGCGCCCTCACATCCGGCCGTCGCACTGTCCTGTGGTGTCCTGCTGCTGTTCGCTGCTGTCTTCTTCACACTGGGTCTGTTCCGCTTCCGCGTCCGCGAATAGTCTCAAAGCAATCATCACCTGCAGCTTAGGCAAAGTCCGCTGCTGAACGACTGTCATCCGCAGAAATCGCCGAACCTCTCAGGCGACTTTGGAAAACCCACGTCCGCAGCTCGGTTCAACTTTTCCGATTAGGTTGAGTTTGACGATGTCTGACACGGGTTCGTACGTGCGAACTGATGGCTGATTTCGCGCCATCTGCCTATGACTGATGCCGAGCACCTCCCCTGTGGACAAGTCCAGCACGGGGGCGCAGGAGAGTTCAATGTGGAGCTGGATCCGAAACTCTCGGACACGACCGCAGCGTCGTACAGCACAATTACGCACCCACGCCAGCGGTGAACAACTGGAACAGCGAACTCTGCTGGCTGGAAATGTCCGCCTGGTAACAAGTGCGAACAGTGTCCGGCTGATCGGTGACCAGCAGGATAACGCCGTCAAGATTTTCCAAAACTCCGGGGGCATCTGGGCTGAAGGCCTGAACGAAACGACGATCAATGATTCCGCGGATGCTGTTCTGATCTCATCCGGTGATTCCGCGCTGCAGGCATCATTTCGAGCAGATCTCGGGAACGGAAACGACACCCTTGTGATCTCACCCGGGACCAGCTTCGATCGCTCAGTCCGTTTCTCAGGAGGACAGGGCGACGACCAATTCTTTGCCGTAGGGGCCTCTTTTGCTGCGAACGTGGTTTTTCGCGGACATCGGGGTGATGACGAATTCAGCGCTGTCGAGAGCAGTTTTGGCCAGCACCTGTCGGTTCTGACGGCGACAGGTGACGACGTGGTCAGCCTGACAGACACATCGCTGACCGGATCAACCATCATCCGAACCTCTCTGCAGGACGATGGTATCTCGTTCCACGGTGTGACGTCCGACGGTCGTATCCTCGTCGATGCCGGATACGATACGGACAGCTTTCAGGTCACAGACAGCTTTCTGCTGAATAACCTGGTCTTCATCGGCCGCCGAGGTCAGGACGCAGTCCGGCTGCAATCAAGCATCTTTGACAGCACGGTGACACTGCGAGGCGGCCGAGAGAATGACGCGTTCGAGATCCTTGGTGAAAACACTTTCCACGGTATTCTGCGACTGAACGGCGGCAAGCACAGACCGGATTTCACCGGGGACATCTCCGGCACCGATCAATACCAACTTGATACGGCTTCGACCCTGAACGGACCGCTGCGAGTGACCCGTACGGAAAGTGATGAGCTTGCTCCGGGCATCGCTGCTCGTTTTGACGACGACGAAGACGGGCTTACGGCGCTGGCCGCAGCTCTGGATCAGGACGCCCGTGATCTTGCCGTCAGCGTGATCGAACTGACAGCTGTCGGATCAGCTGTGAACTCCCTCACGGACTCCGGAGGAGTCATCGTCACGCGTGACAACACAGTGAACATTTCCGGTACAACTGTCCCAGGAGCAGAAGTTTCCTTCGACAGTGATGCTGACGGCCTGTTCGACGATGCGACTGTCATCGCGGATGGGCAGGGTCATTACAGTGTTGATGTCACGCTCACACGAACTGACCTGTACACCGATGTCGCGGGTGACGACGGCCTGACCGGAAGGCAAAGCATCGCAGTTCGAGCGCTCTCCGGTCCCGACGAGGGGCTTGCTGCGGTCGAGGTGGATTATGTCACGGGAACAGTTGTTGAATTCACTTCCAGCCAGGGAACGTGGCACCTTGAACTCTTTGATGATGTTGCACCAAACGTGACGCAGAATTTTCTGAACTATGTGGATCCCGAGATTGGAGAAACAACAGGCCGCTATACCAATTCGATCATTCATCGTTCCGTGGATAACTTTGTCATTCAGGGCGGAGGCTTTACCGTCAACAACGGTGTGATTGATTCCATGTCGCTGGATGCGTCCGTCACGAGTGAGTTTTCCCCGGAGCGGGGGAATATCAAAGGCACAATATCGATGGCCCATGCGGGTGACCCGGATGTGCTGACCAGCCAGTGGTTCGTCAACACAATCGACAACCCGGCGCTCGATGACTTCGATGGCCGCAGGCATACTGTCTTTGGTCGACTGGTTGGCAGCAGCCAGACAATCGTCGATGCCATTGCATCGCTGGAACAGAATGACATTTCGCTGATCACCAACTCAACGGCCCTTGGCGAAGTTCCTTTGACGGGTCCGCTGACCGAATTCGAACGGATTCTGAGCGGAACTGTTTCAACAAATGCGAACAGCACCGTCATCACGGGCGTTGGCACAAAGTTCACTGAAGAACTGAAGGGCTCTCTGTTTGGCCTGCGATCGCGAATTGAGATCAACGATCAGGTCTTCTTTGTCGCCAACATCGACAGTGACACTCAACTGACTGTTTCGCAGGCGCCAACATTCACCGTCAGCGACTTTGCAGCCCGTACGGACTTTGTTGATGACGACTTTTCCCGGTTTACATCCGTGAAACGAGTGTTGGAATAATCAGTCACCACCTGCAATCCGTTTCCGAGCTCGCTCAATGGATTCCAGCACCGCCTGCACATACTGCTCTTCAGAAAACGGGCTCATGATGTAGGACTTGAGGGCGGACACGGGTACCCCGTAGTCTGACTCTCGCCAGCGATCCGTCATTGACAGCACAACACCCTCACCGCGAAGAGCTTCCTCGTGAATCAGTTCAAAGATTCGGCGGTTGTAGTCGTTGTGTTGCCTGAGCTGATCTGCCATGGCGGCATCAGTTAACTCTCGTTGCGGTATTTCGAAAGTGTCCACACCTGGTGGATACACTCTGAAAAGCGTGACCGGTCCGTAGTTTTCCGGGTTCATCACTGTGACACAGGGATGAGACTGCAGCCGATCGCGCAACAGTTCGGCCATCGTGACCAAATGACCCAGCAACGTCCGAAGACCAGTTTTCCCTAGCAAAGACAGCGAGGCAAACGCGGCCAGCGGACCACTTCCCGACCGGCTTGTTTCCAGCGTGAATCGCCCAGGGTGATACTCGCCGGACTGGAACAAATAGGGTGTGGTTGAGGGTGATCGGGCCAGCAGTTGCAGGTCTGCCGCATCCCGAAAAAAAACGGCACTGCTGACATAGGGAGCAAAGCCGGTCTTGTGGTAATCCACGCCGACGGAGTCAGCCAGCCGCAGTTGTCCGATGTGTCGAACCGCCCACGCCAGAGCTCGTCGAGTGCGATCCGGAAATCGCAGTGAATTTGCCTGCAGGTCATAGTCCCGAAATGCACTCCACGCCCAGCCAATCACGGCATCTGCATGCAGGTGCGGAACGTAATCCAGACAGTGTCTGCTGACGAGTTCGTCCCGAATCTCGCGAATCTGTTCCAGCGGGTCGATCCCGAAGGCATCCGTGGTCCCCATGGTGGCCACGATGCAGGCCACACGTCGCCCCTCGGCCGCCAGTCGATTCAGTTCGGATTCCAGCAGACAGCTGCGCATCTCATTGTTGGCTGCAGTAGGAATGCTCACGATGTTGTCACTTCCCAGCCCAAGCCACGCAACCGCTGTGTCGCACGCATAGTGTGCATCATCGGAACACACGACGACGGGAGGATCACCTGCCAGTCCGCTTCGCAGCGACCCGGGACATGCTTTTTCGATTCCGGTCCGGATCGCGTAAAGCAGAGTACCTGTCCCGCCAAATGTGAATACACCTCCTGCTCGCTGAGGGTCATATCCCATCAACTCCGCAGTCATGGCGATCACGTCCGCCTCGGCCAGCGATACCCCTCGACTACCCTCTTCGCTGCAAATATTCGGGTTGTAAATTGCCGGCAGCAGTGTGCCCAGAATGCCCGGAATGCACGGCGGAGGAATGACATTGACCTGAGTCCGGGGATGACCCCAGATAAACATCCCGGAAAAATAGTCCACCAGCTGCCTCGCTGTTGATTCCACTGTTCCGGTTTCCTCCGGAACCCGTCGATCCGCAGCTGACCGAAAATCCGTGGCTGCCGGCTCGCCAAGGATGGGCCTTTCGGACTTCATGGCATCCAGCTGATCCAGAGCTCGCAACATGGAAAAGACAAACCATGCGTCGTGCTCCTGATCGGAGACCGGCTGCGGAAAAGCTCGGCGCAGCGTCTGCAGATGGACTCGGTAATCACTCATTGGACTGGGCCTCATACATCACCAATTCAACCAGCCACCCGGGACCACCGCAGATTTTGACGGAGGCAGCAGAAGCTGCAGACAGGCAGCTTTCCTTACGGCTGCCTGAAGCATAGGATCAAACATCCTAAAAACGACCGTATCCCGACAGATTTGGCCACGATTCCATGGACGCGCCCGCAGACAGTTTTCAGCTGGGAAAAAACATCACGCTGTTCCCCGTGATTCACGGCAGTGGTGACTCCGCGCTGGAAGTCCGCAGGCTGATGCTGGAGCGGCATTTCGACTGTGTGGCAGTGCCTCTTCCGCAGTCTTTTCAGGACGAAGTGGAAACAGCTCTGGATCGGTTGCCTGGGATTTCCGTCGTGTTGCAGCGTGAACCCACGCAACAGTTTTTGGCCAGCGAACCCTGGCGGCCGGACGATGCATCTGAAGAGGCGGACGAAGATGCTGCTCGCGCAGCATACATACCGATTGACCCTTGCCAGCCGGTCATCGCCGCACTCCGCACTGCCTGCCAGGAACGACTGAATCGAGCGTTCATTTCTCCGGAATCAGACCATCACCTGCCCGGTTCCAGCGTCCTGCCCGACCCCTACGCCCTGAAGCAGGTTTCCGCAGAACAGTTCGCGGTCGCCGTGCTGCCAGCGATTCCACCGCCACAGGA
>JAFMMM010000296.1 GCA_017859815.1 Planctomycetota bacterium
AACCCGAAACGTTGGGCTCTGACAAATCGCTACAATCAGATCCCGCAGGCCATGATTGCCGGCGCTGGTCTGTTTGACCAGGCGTTCGACTGCGAAACGATCCCGGTAATCCAGTTGACGACCCACAGCGTAACTCAGCAGCCGACCGGTCACGTTCCTGACAATTTGTTCGCTTCGATTCTGCAGCAACCACGTCTTGAGTTCGCGCAGTCCGGCGACTTCGGGCCCGTGCGGTAAACGGGATGCCGCGGTCACATCGACCGTGCAGATCGATGCCAGGTATGCCTGGTATCCCACCATGTCCGTGTGCTGCTCTTTTTGGAACACGGTCACCCGTGTGCCCTCCCTGGGGACTTTCGGCTGATACTGCCCGATCGCATTATAGTGTTCAAAGGCAATGCCCCAGGGGTCCAGACGAAAATGGCAGTCGTTGCAGCTTTCGACGTTGCGATGTTGGGCCAGCAGCTCTGCTATTGTGGCAGCTTTTTCGGCGGATTCCCCGGCCGTGTCAGATAATGCCGGGACTTCTGCCGGTGGTTCCGGTACTTCATCGCCCAGAATTGCTTCACGCAGCCAAACTGCTCGATAAATCGGGTGCGGAGCAGTGCCGGTGCCATTTCCAAGCAGCACCGAACCGTGGGTCAGCAGTCCGCCCAACTGCTGATTCGGGCTGACCTGCACCGGTCGCAGATTTACGCCGGTGACGCCCGGGACTCCGTAATGGGCAGCCAGTCGCTGGTTCAACATCGCAAAGTCGGAATCAACCACGCTGATGGCACTGGCGTTGCGCCGGATCAACTCACCCACAAAACCCGTGGTCTCCTGCAGCATGTAGTCGCGAATTGTGGGCAGGTAGGGCATTTCTGTTCCTGCCCGCTCCCCGGCTGGGACGTAGTACAGAAATCGCGGAAACAGGTCCCGGTTAATCGGGACGGTCTTCATCTTTGTCAGACTCAGCCACTGCGTGGTGAAGTTTTCTGTGAAGTCCGCAGCGCGTTTGTCTGCCAGCAAACGCAGCACCTGCTGCTCAATCACCTGCGGGTTCAGCAGTTGCTGTTTCTCAGCCAGCTCCAGCAGCTCACTGTCCGGCATGCTGGCCCACAGAAAGTAAGAAAGCCGTGAGGCCATGGCGTAATGCTGATCGGCCGCTGCGGCGGCTTCGGTGTGATACAGGAACTGCGGGGAGATCAGCACCATGGACAGCGTTTCCCGCAACGCCGCTTCCACGGTAGGCAGCTCCGGCCGCACCAGATCATAAACCTGAACAAACAGGTCGACCTCTGTTGCAGTGACCGGTCGACGGTAGGCCCGCGTCATGAATCGCTGCAGGACTTCACGAATCCACGCCTGAGGATCCTCCTGCCGCAGAGAAGACTCAAACAGAATGTCCGTGTGGTGCTGAGGAGGCCAGATGTCGGTCAGTGGTGACTCAAATTCAATCCAGTTGATCACAATCCGCGGGAGATCAATATTCCGCAGAGTTCCGTAGCTGAAGCGATCGTTCAGGGAACCGTCGTCATAGATGTTCTGAGGCGTCAGTGTCATGCGATCAGGTTGACGCTTGCCGTTCACTGTTCTGCCGGGAAGTGCCGGAAAGTTTTCGATCCGACCGGTGAATTCCAGAATCACCGGGTTGTCCGGACTATTGGTCAGATCGGCAACACCCACCTCGCGAACCTCCCGGGTCGAGCTGTTGATCTGAATGTCGTTGCCCATGATCAGTCGCAGTGGCACCGTGTCGTAGCCCGGCGGCAAAATGGCGGAGGCCTGCAGACGGATCCGAAATCCGCCGGTCTGCGGATAGCTTTGCAGGCCCATCCCGTTGGAGACTGAATGGCGGCGGTTGCCGTAGACGCCGATCTCGTCCAGGGCCAGACCCCGATCCAGCCCGTGCTTCAGCCATTCCCGGCGAGTGGTATGCACTTCCGGATCGCCCGGATCCACGATGGCGCTGGCCATGGCCCGCCGAGCCACCTCCAGATACCGATCAATCTGCTCCGGCCCGATCCGCATCAATTCGGCCGTATTATTGAACTCGTACGGTTTGGCCGGATCGCGTGGCAGGTCGTCAATCACATTCAGTTCAAATCCCAGCAGATCGCGCAGCGTGTTTTGGTACTCCACATTGGTCAGCCGTCGTGTGGTCGCGGCCGCCGGCACAGTTGCGCTGCGACGGGCGGCATCCCGCAGCCCTGCCCTGATCCAGGTGACCACGGGCTGCACCGCCGCTGCTTCCGGTTGTGGCTGATCCGCTGGCGGCATCTCGCCAGTTTCCAGCATGTCCAGAATCTGCTCCCAGTGTTCCAGGTCCGGTTGCGACAAAAAATCAGCGGGCAGCTGATCCATGTTGATTTCGCCTTTGCTGGTCTCTGCAGAATGACACGCGATGCAGTGTGTCTGCACAAACGGGCGGACCGTCGAGACATAACCGTCTGCATCAAAACGTTCTGCTGTGGCAGCCGGTGGATTTGCGCGGCAGGAGGCGGAGAAACTGACCGTCTGAGAGACGCAGATTACGGTGATCAGCATGAAAATTGCAGGTTGTTTCATCGGTGTCAGATCACTGCCGGGTGCAGGTACCAGGTGAAGTTCGAGGGAACATGTCGGGTTGCGATCGGGAAGCGGTGATCCGGTCCCGGTGATTGATACGGAACGAGTTTGGTACAGCCCGCGGCGGCGGCCGCACACTGTTTTTGCTGATCAGTTTCCCAAACCCTCTTTTGACAAACTGCCGGAGCGAAGTCAACGCCGTGTCCGCAATCGCAGCAGCGGCAGCAACGCAATCGGTCATTTTGAACCGCTGCCATCAGACGTCACGCGACGCTTTGACGGAATGGGACGCGACAATGCGGTCAAGCCGGGTCATGTCCCCGTACGTCGCTGTGATGACTGGATCGACTGCCTCGGCTTCATGTTTTCAATTCGGTCAGATCCGCAATGTCCCGCCTCGCTGGATCGGCACCGCTTGAGATCGCTGCAGCGTGTCGCAGCATCCAGTCGTTTCGGTGTCTGGCCCATGGAAAGGACGGCAGTTTTTGTCTCAGAATATGTGCCCGAATGCCACGCTGTCTGACTGCGGTCCGCTGGCAGTTGCAGCGTTGGGGTGGTAGCATCGGGCGTGGCAAAATCCATCGCTTCCCACGCAACAGAAGGAAAGTTCCCATGACCAGAAGCATGACCGCGTTCACTCTGTCTGTCCTCGCAATGCCGCTGATTTTGATGGCGCACGAACCGGGGTCCGTGCGGGGAACCGCTGCTGCAGTGGATGAAACGCCGGTGCTGTGTCAGGGGAACTGGCAGACTGAAGCGGAAGCGATTCTGCAACTGAAGCGAATGGCTGCGACGTATTCCAGTCTGGAAGAATGGGAAGCGCGAGCGGACAGGATTCGCAGTCAGATTTTGACCGGAGCTCGGCTCAGTCCGTTGCCGGAACGCACTCCGTTGAATCCCCTGATTCACAGCAAACGCAGTTACGACGGGTACACTGTGGAATCGGCAGCGTTTGAAGCGCGGCCCGGATTCTTTGTTTACGGCAATCTGTATCGCCCGCTGGGACGTCAGGGAGCGCGGCCGGGAATTCTGTGTCCGCACGGTCACGCGCGTGGTCCGGAAGGCGGTCGATTGCGAACGGATCAGCAGCATCGCTGTGCCACGCTGGCGAGGATGGGTGCGGTGGTCTTTTCCTACGACATGGTCGGCTTTGGGGATTCGGAACATTACGGCTGGAATCACGGGCATCCACAGGCACTGACACTGCAAACGTGGAGTAGTATTCGAGCGGTGGATTTTCTGCAGTCACTGGCCGATGTGGATGACGAGCAGATTGGTGTTACCGGTTGCTCGGGCGGAGGCACTCAGACATTCCTGCTGACCGCACTGGATCAGCGAATCAAAGTTTCCGTACCCGTGGTCATGGTTTCCGCTCATTTCTTTGGTGGCTGCGACTGTGAAAGCGGCATGCCGATTCACAAGACTGCGGCCCTGGAAACCAACAACTGTGAGATTGCGGCTCTGGCAGCTCCACGGGCGATGAAACTGATCTCTGTGGGCGGTGACTGGACAAAGAACACACCGGAAGTGGAGTTTCCCTACATTCGCAATATCTATGGTTATTACGACAAGGCTGCCCAGGTGGAATACACGCACTTCCCGGAGGAGGGGCATGGCTATCAGGAATCCAAACGTCAGGCGATGTACCCGTTCATGGTGAAGCACCTGCAGCTGGATTCTCGCGGCGTTCTGGACACAGCCACCGGGGTCTTTGACGAATCCGGCAACACCATTGAAGCCGTCTCTGTGATGCGAACATTTCCGGCCGAGCACCCGTTTCCGGAGCACACACTGAAACCAGGTTCCATGGTCAAGTTCTGAATTCCACCTTCTGCCGGGAGCGGTGACCGGGGCGGCGACTGTTATTGGCTGTTGTTCCGTTGGGATTGGAAGACAGGACTGACCCGTGCAGCAGTTTTCCCTGTCAGTCAGCGGATGTTCGCCGGCGGTTGCCAGCTGCGATGTTCGCTGGGGAATTTGCAGGAAAACCGGTATGGTGTGGCGGTCGTGAACGATCCTGAATCAGTGTCATTCGGAAAGGTCGGGTTCGATGTTGGATGCGCTCACACGTCGGGAGTTATTTCGGCGACAGGCTGTGCTGGCGGCTGGCGCGGGGATCCCTGCTGCTGCCTCGTCCGCTGTGCCGAGGCAAGGTTCATCGACCTTTGGTCGGGCGAAGAGCCTGATCTATCTGCATCTCAGCGGTGGCCCGTCACAGTACGAGACCTTTGATCCGAAGCCGCATGCGCCGCAGGAGATTCGCGGCAGTTTTTCCCCGATTTCGACACAGATTCCGGGGGAGTATTTCTGTGAATTGCTGCCGCGATCGGCGGCGATGGCAGATCAGTTTGCGGTCGTTCGTTCGCTGGCCACCGATGATCCCAACCATGAATCGGCTGACTACTGGATCAATACGGGCCGTCGTTACACCGGGCCGAATATGCGTGCCCTGTCGCCCACGGACTGGCCATCGCTGGGAGCGGTACTGCGAAGAATTCGGCCGGCCGAACGGGGACCGTTTACATCGCTGATGCTTCCCGAACCAATTATCGCCAACCCCAACGTGTTCCTGCCGGGACAGAATGCCGGTTTTCTCGGTCGTCGCTGGGATCCGGAAATTATTCGATGTGATCCGTCTGCGGCGGATTTTCGCGTGGATGGAATGACTCTTCCTGAGGAGGTTTCGGTCACGCGGTTTGGTCGCCGCCAGAATCTGCTGTCACAGCTGGAACAGCATCAACCGACCGATTCGGCACTGGTGCGCGAATTTGGCAACCTGCAACTGGACGCGGCGCAGTTGCTGCGTTCGGGAGTTGCTGAGGGTGCCTTCGCGATTGATCGGGAACCGGCAGCACTGCGGGATCGTTACGGGCGGGGCAAATGGGGACAGTCTGTACTGCTGGCGCGACGACTGGTGGAAGCCGGGGTGCGGATGGTCTTTGTACAGTGGCCGCGTGAACCTGGTGACCTGAGTTCGCCGAATCCGGTCTGGGATACCCATGCCAGTAATGATGCTCGTATGAAAGACGTCCTGTGTCCGCAGTTTGATCTGGGATTCACCGCACTGCTGGACGATCTGAAGACTCGCGGACTGCTGGATGAAACCCTGGTTGTCGCTGTGGGAGAAATGGGACGGACTCCAAAATTCAATGCCAGCGGTGGTCGTGATCACTGGGGCAACGTTTTTAGTTTCGCAATCGCTGGTGCAGGAGCACCGGGCGGCCTGGTCCACGGAGCGAGCGATCGTACAGGAGCCTGGCCGGAACAGGGGCGGGTGAGTCCGTCGCAGTTATTTGCCACGATTCTGCACTTCCTTGGTGTGCGCAGTGATGAGACGTTTCCGGATCCGGCGGGCCGGCCGATGCGCGTTGTCGAGGAAGAACCAATTTCCGCACTGACCCGTGAAACAGCCTTCGCTGGCTGACCGCTGCGAGGACGCTGGTGCATCAGGAAGGTGCGGGTGTGATGGTGACGTGTCTCAGTTTGCAGTGGAAGTCTGCCGATTGTCATCCCGGTCAGGCTGTCAGGAACAGCGTTGCTGCTTGATGTTCCGAGTGACAGATGGGTGTTTGAAAGATGTGTGTTTGAAGGATCGTTCCAGTCGGCGAATCTGATATGGAGGACAGCTCGTGATGAAACAGAGACTGCTGATCAATTTGACTGTGCTGCTGGTCACCAGCCCCGTTTCGCCTGCGGAGGAGGGACCTGCGTTTGGGTTGGCTGTCCGGCCGGTTGCCAGCGTCTTTGCTGATCAGGGGCGAATCGCAGGCTTCGCCGCCAGCGACCTGAATCGCGAACTGGTGGGGCGCTGGACGGATGTGGTGGATCCCGTTGAGATCCCGGCGGCAGCTGCGCCACAGCTGGGGAATGCTGATTTTTCCCTGACCACGTGGCTGCAGGTCCCCGCAACTGCCGATCGGCCGGCTGGCGACTTACTGAGCTGTTACGATCCACAAACCCACCGCGGCTTTCATCTGACTCTCAAGAGTAACCCCGGTGTCACCTCCAATCAGCCCAATGATCGGCACCTGCAGTTTGGGATTGATGATGATCGCAGCAGTGAATGGCGTGACTGTGGACGCCCGGGAAATTCGCTGTTTTCTTTTTCGATGGCGGTTCATGCGGGCTCATTGTATGCCGGAACCTGTGAACCCGGACTTCGGGAATCCGGTCGGGTTTACCGATATGCCGGTGACAACCGCTGGATCGACTGTGGTGCACCGGATCAGTCCAACGCAGTGACTGCGATGGCTGTGTTTCAGGACCAGTTGTA
>JAFMMM010000297.1 GCA_017859815.1 Planctomycetota bacterium
CGACGATTGATCCGGAGCTGGGGCTGGCTCAGGCCGGTCTCAATCCCGGACAGCAGGTTTTTGCTCCAAACTATGCGATTCCGCTGCTGACCAACGGGGCTGTGCAGGATTTCGCCGGAGCCAATGCTCTGCTCTTCAACGATACGCTGAAGATCCAGACGGGCAGTCAGCTTTGGGGCACAGAACTGAATCTGCTGACGACCAAACGGGCTCCTGCAGGTGCTGGATTGTCATGGCAGTGGCTGGGTGGATTTCGTTACCTGAATCTCGATGAACGCTTTTCAATCAACGGGACCAACGGGGCATTCAATGGTGTGGATGCCATCGTTCCGGATCAGTTCACCAGCATCTCGTCAAACACGATCAACAATGTGTACGGTCCGCAGGTCGGGGCTCGCATGGCACTCACAAGCCAGTATTTTACGCTGAGTGTCACGCCACGAATTATGATGGGGCTGAACGATCACCAGTCTTCTGTGACAGCCAACCCACTGGGAGTGCTGCAGACGGTCAGTGCTGACGATGAAGTCGAGTTCTCTACCGTCACACAGGTCAATCTGATGGCCGAGATTCACGTGAACTCACGATTGTCGCTGTTTGGCGGCTGGGAAGTGCTGTGCATCACCGACGTGACTCAGCCCCGGGAAAATGTGGTTTATGATTCTTCGGTTTCGGCTCTTGGCGGCTTGACGACCGTGGATATCCGAAATCAACAGTCTCTGCGGGACTTCGTTGCAACCGGCATCAGCTTTGGTGCGACCTTCCGCTACTGATCACAACGGGTTTTCATCCTGCTGCGGTGCTTACTTCTGCAGCGGCGCATCTTTCGGCGGCATCGGCTCCTGCGAGTCAGATGCCGTTTTGCGTTTCGCGGCACTGAGTATGAGCAAAACCGGTGTGCCCTGCTGCGGGATGCGTTCTGTCCACCCTTCGTAAGTCTGAGCACCGTCGGATGCGGAGCTTTGTTCTCTGAGGTCGATCAGCGCGTCAGGGAAATTGGATGTGCAGATCAGGTGTCCGGCCTCTGCTTCATAGAATTCTTCCCCGGTCTCTTCATCCTTGTAGATGCTGCTTCCGGCGAAGACAAAGTCTGCAGTCATCGCGCGTGACAATCCGGCCTGATAAAAGTTACGGATGATTTTTTGATAGCCCGCATTCTGCGATAGTCCCAGCAGTTCATCGCGTTGTGAGACGGTCATCGGGCCGTACCAGAGCAGTTCATTGTTGAACCGGTCCCAGCGCAGATCGCCATGGGGAAGTTCGATTCCCTCCGGAGGAGCCGGCAGTGCCGCAGCATGATACTTGTGCGTATTGAAGCGGACCCATTCCTTCAGAGGCAGTCGGTGAATTTTTCCTGCTGCATCCCCCCAGACTGCTTCAATGTCGACCACCGGTCCTGACGGTGGCACGAAATCGGGGGAGAACGTCGCGGGTTTGCCCGGCTCCATCCCGATCGCCAGTAACGCAGCATGGATCACAAATGCCTTTGTGCGAATGCTGAGAATCGTCTCGTGTTCTCGATTGCCTTCGGGAACCAGCACCATCTCGAGGATGCAGTCGGGGCAGGCGACTTTGGTTTTCAGCAGCACCTGCTTTTTGCTGACCTGGATCAGCACAGTTTTCTGCGGATTGAGTGCACGGGCTCCCGCAAATTCCTCCTGCAACAGTTTCCAGACCTGTTCCTCGGACGGAGGTGGCTGTTCCGCAACCGGTTTCACCGGTGCAACAGGTTTTTCATCCGCCGGCAATGAAGCGGCCATTGCAGTCAGGCTGCAAATCGTCAGGGCCTGAAGGACAAGTTGCCGTAACGCAGTTGCCATGGAGAGATCCCCTATTCACTGTCGCTCAGAGCGACTGGTGCCCGGTTTCACACAATTTCGTGAATCTCATGGATCATACCCAAGGTTGGGTGCCAGCCAGCGTTCCATCTCAGAGACAGACAACTGCATTCGCTGAGCGTAGTCGGTGACCTGCTCTCGAGTGACGCGGTCCACACTGAAATAGCGACACTGCGGATGGCTGAAATACATGCCGCTGACGGATGCTGCGGGCCACATTGCATAGCTGGAGGTCAGTGTCATGCCGATTGCTTCCTCAGCGTCAAGCAATTCCCACAGTCGCTTTTTGGGAAGGTGATCAGGACAGGCCGGGTATCCAAAGGCCGGTCGAATTCCTCGGTACTTCTCGCGAATCAGATCTTCGCCCGAAAGTGACTCGTCGGTCCCGTATCCCCATTCATCACGGACGTGTTTGTGCAGATATTCCGCAAAGGCTTCGGCACAGCGGTCTGCCAGAGCTTTGATCATGATGGACCGGTAGTCGTCATTGTCCGCTTCTGCTGCTGCCGCCAGTTCATCGCAGCCCAGTCCGGCTGTCACAGCGAAGGCGCCCACGTAATCCGGGAGATCCGGACGGTCTGTGGGTGCGACATAGTCAACAAGTGAGCGAAAATCTTTTTGCCCAACTCGTTCCCATTGCTGTCGCAGCATCGGAAACCGCATTAGCTCTTCAGTGCGTTGTTCGTCCTTCCACAGCACGAGATCTTCGCCGTCCGCTGCCGCCGGCCAGAAACCGTAGACGGCTTTGGCAGTCAGTGCACCGCTGCTGATCATTGACTGCAGTTCTTTTTGAGCATCTTCGAACAGTCGGCGAGCTTCTTCACCCACCGTCTCATCCTGCAGAATCGCGGGGTACTTGCCAATCAGTTGCCACGAGGCAAAGAATGGTGACCAGTCGATGAACGGGACAAGTTCTTCCAGCGGCAGTTTTTCGATGACCCGGGTGCCGAGGAATTTGGGAACCGGCGGGGAATATCCGTCCCAGTTTGCCTG
The DNA here is from genome assembly GCA_017859815.1 of Planctomycetota bacterium. Lineage (GTDB taxonomy): Bacteria > Planctomycetota > Planctomycetia > Planctomycetales > Planctomycetaceae > SXXK01. The sequence continues at coordinate 2,832 of JAFMMM010000297.1, forward strand.
GAAACGCGATTCGCATGCCTGAGCAAAAGGGACCAGCGTCTGCTGCTGTCGCATTGCAAAGGAGGCTCGCGCTTTTTGCTGTGCTTCCAGGTTGGCCTTGGCGTAGCCCTCTTTTCGATCCTTGTCCAGCAGCGCTTCCACCACACCAACGGACAGGGACGCATCCCCAACATGGACGACCGGGTGGTCGTAAACCGGGGCAATCTTAACCGCTGTGTGTCGAGCACTGGTCGTTGCACCGCCAATCAGCAGGGGAATTTGGAAGTCCTGTTCCTGCATGGTGCGAGCAACGGTGATCATCTCTTCGAGAGACGGGGTGATCAGTCCGCTGAGACCAATGATATCCGCGCCGTGTTTCTGCGCTTCTTCGAGAATCTGTTCGCAGGCGACCATCACGCCAAGGTCAATCACCTTGAAATTGTTGCACCGCAGGACCACCGCCACGATATTCTTGCCAATGTCGTGGACGTCGCCCTTAACGGTTGCGATCAGAAAAGTACCGCGGTTGGATTCTTCGGCGTCTTCAGAGGAATCACTGCGAGCCGTTTCTGCCAGCTGCAGGGCTTCTTCCCGTTCGCCCTGAAACAGACCGTTGTCGGCAAATCGGTCCATCAGTCCGCTGGCTGCGGCGGCCTTTTCCGCTTCCATGAACGGCTCCAGCCAGGCCACGGACTTTTTCATGACTCGCGCTGACTTCACAACCTGCGGCAGAAACATCCGACCGGCACCAAACAGTTCACCGATGACGTTCATGCCGTCCATCAACGGTCCCTGAATGATATCCAGTGGTCGACCATATTTCTGGCGTGCCTCCTCTGTGTCAGCATCGATGAAGTCCGTGATACCCTTCAGCAGAGCGTGCTGTAAGCGTTCTTCAACAGTTCCGTCCCGCCACTCGTCAGTTCGAGCTCGAGAAGATCCGGTTTGTTGTTTCACGGTCTCGGCAAATTCGATCAGACGTTCGGTCGCATCCGGGCGGCGATTGAGCAGGACGTCTTCAATGTAGACCAGCAGTTCCGGGTCAATTTCGTCGTAGACTTCCAGTTGCTGAGGATTGACGATCCCCATATCCAGACCGGCCTGGATGGCGTGATACAGGAAGGCCGCATTCATGGATTCCCGTACGGTCGCATTTCCCCGGAAGGAAAACGAGATGTTGCTGACACCACCGGAGGTGCGAGCCCCGGGGCACTCCCTGTGAATTCCCCGCAGGGCATCAATGAATTCCACTGCATAGTTGGCATGCTCTTCCATCCCGGTTCCGACTGTCAGGATATTGGGATCGAAGATGATGTCCTGCGGTGCGAAGTCGGCCTGCTCCGTCAGCAGTTTGTAAGCACGTTTGCAGATGCGGACTTTATCAGCGCAATCGGTTGCCTGCCCCTGTTCGTCAAATGCCATGACGACAACTGCAGCACCGTAACGTTTGATCAACCGAGCCTGTTCGAGAAACTTTTGTTCCCCCTCTTTCAGGCTGATGCTGTTGACGATGCTCTTTCCATGGCAGCACTTCAGACCGGCCTCAATAACACGCCAGTCTGAGCTGTCGATCATGATCGGAACCTTGATGTTCTCGTCATGCAGCAGCCACAGAAACTTCTCCATGCAGCGAGGGCCATCAAGCAAACCTTCATCCATGTTGACATCAATGACGTTTGCACCGCCCTCAACCTGGTCTCTCGCCACACTGATGGCTTCTTCATACTTTTCTTCGCGAATCAGACGGGCGAACCGGCGGGAGCCTGTCACGTTGGTTCGTTCGCCCACATTCAGAAAGTTACTGTCCGGTCGCAGCGCCACCATGTCGAATCCGGAATAGCTGGACCAGCCATTTCCTGCAGGGATTTCGCGGGGAGCAACGCCTGCAACGGCATCACAGACACGACGGATGTAGTCCGGCGTTGTGCCGCAGCACCCGCCCACAATGTTCAGTAATCCGGATTTGGCGATGTCGTGAATGATGGAGGAGAATTCCTGCGGCGAGCTGTCAAAGCCACCCATCCCGTCGGGCATGCCCGCGTTGGGATAGCAGCTGACATAACTTTGTGACATTGTCGAAAGTGTTTGCAGGTAGGGTTTCATTTGCTGCGGGCCGAGTGCGCAGTTGAAGCCAACGCTGAGTGCCGGGAAATGTTCCACAGCAGCACAGAACGCTTCGATGGTCTGGCCCAGCAGGGTCACACCCCCGGCAAAGACAGTGCCCGAGATCATGACGGGGATTTCCCGACCGTACTCCTCAAATACCCGGCTGATTGCGAACAGACACGCCTTCATGTTCAGAGTGTCAAAGCTGGTTTCCGGCAGCAGCAGATCCGAACCGCCATCGAGCAAACCGCGAACCTGTTCCGCATAGGAGTCCACCATTTGGTCGAAAGAAAATGGTCTGCTGCCCGGCTCGTCCGCATTCATGGAGAGCTGGATCTTGGTGGGCCCGATACTGCCGGCAACATACCGAGGTTTTAACGGGTTGCGAGCCGTTTCCCGGTCAGCGGCCGCGCGGGCCAGTTCCGCACCACGGCAGTTAATTTCCCGCGTCAGATGGGCAACCTGAAATTCTTCCAGTGAGGCCAAATTGGCGTTGAAGGTATCCGTCTCGATAATGTCCGCACCAGCGGCAAGATACTGCTCGTGGATGTCCGTAATCATCTTTGGCTGCGTGAGCACGAGCAGGTCAGTGGCGTTCCGGACATCCACCGGGTGATTACGAAAGCGTTCACCCCGATAAAAGGCTTCATCAGGGTTGGAAGACATAATCAGGGCCCCCATCGAGCCGTCAATCACAAGGATTCGCTCTGACAGAAGTTCCTGAATCGGTGGTCGAGAAATGGTCATATGGCGTTGATTCTGGAAGTTGCTGGAGACGTCAAATCTGCGTCTCCCCTGGACACAGGCCAACTGGACACAGGCCAACTGGTAGTGCCTGCAAATCGGGTTGTCAGGCCTCGGACAACCCTTCGACAGCATACCAGAGATGCCCTGCCCTGATGATTTTTGGGACAGGGCGAGATCAGGTTTTTCGGGAATGGTCGAATCGGTCGCGTCGCCCGCAACTGCAGATGAGTCGAGGACGCGCGCAAAGATCATTCCGATCTGCCCTGTCAGCGATTCTGCGGGGGGGCATTTGGACAAACCCGCCCAATGTGGTTAGCCTTAACGCTCCGTGAACACTTCCCGTGCGTGATTCTCCCGAAGGCGTTGCCCAATGACCGACAACAGACCGTTTCGCTTCTTTCGGATGTTGCCTGCTTTCGTCTGTACGCTGCCACTGGTGGCATTCTTCTCGGTCGCGGCAGCTGACGACTCGGATCCCCGCCCGGTCATTGTGTTGACCGGATTTGAACCGTTTGGAACTGAGCGTCCGCCCAACCCGTCATGGGAATCAATTAAGGGTCTGAATGGCAGGGAGTGGCAGGAATATCGACTGGTGGCGGCCGAACTGCCTGTCGTTTGGGGAACGCCGATGATTCAGTTGAGACAGCTGATCAAAAAACACTCACCCGTTGCCGTGTTTTCATTCGGCCAGGGGCACGCAGGGGCCTTCGCAGTGGAGACCGTGGCTAATAATCGGCGAGCAGCAATCCCGGACAACCGGGGGGAATTGCCTGAACTGACGCAGATCTCCAGCGATGGTCCGGAGGTTTACGACACGACTTTTCCCTTTGCAATGGTGGCGAATTCGCTGCGCACCAGGGGCTTCCCGGTCAGGATATCCGAGGAGGCCGGCGATTATTTGTGCGAGGAGACTCTCTATTCGCTGGAACACATTCGTGCGTCTACAAAGAATGCGCCGGTGGTTGCGTTTTGTCATGTTCCGCCACTTGGCACGACACTCACAGACGGTCGAGTTGCAGACAGGGCACTGATACAGCAGTTTATCGAGAGTTTCCTGGAAGCGTGGCGAACAGTTCACGCTGCCCCGAAGCTGGATAAAACGATACCGGCAGTGCTGCCAAATCCCGCAGCCATGGTCCCCATGAATTCGGAGGAGGCA
>JAFMMM010000298.1:0-906 GCA_017859815.1 Planctomycetota bacterium
CAGCATGGAAGGGCTGTGGGGCCGAAAGGCATAGTGTGCTTCCCAGATGACAAAATTTCGGATGATGTGGGGATGTTGCGTATCCGGACCGGTCCAGTCGATGCGCTGGATCGATTCCAGGACGCGTTCATTGGTAATGCCGGTATCGGGCTGCTGATCACCATTCGCGGCAACGACCATCCCGGCGAAGTTGCCATGAGCCTCATTGTTTTCAAATCGCCAGATGGGAAGTGTGCGGACATCAACGACTTGTTCGCTGCCGTCGGGCTGCCGCACGGGCAGGTTGCTGTCGAAGTTTGAACGGTTCTGCATGTCGTAGCGAAAGCCGTACTGATCGCTTTCCACACCCACATTGTTGGTCAGTGTGTTCAAACCATTGGCCCACCAGAACGCTGCTCCTTCGTTGGTGTCGAAAGGCAGCACCTGTTTGGGAAGTCGTTTTCCATCGTAAGCGTGCACGCCAAGGTTGCGATCGAGCAGATTGAAGACCTCGGTGCCGTCCTCCATGAAAAATCCATGACCAACACTTTGGTAACCAACACAGTCTCGAACGACGAGGTAGTGCGTGCCGTGAATCGTGACCCAGCGATTGTGAGAATCGACAATGGAGGCCCCCACGACGGCACTGCCGCGCATCGTGTCCCCAACCAGGTGGTAGTGAATGGGGTAGCGTCCCAGGACACCTTCCTTGCCGAGGTGGCTGAACTGGGCGTAGCTGATCCCACCGCGGCTGAAGCGATGGTAGACGGTGTGGCCACGCACCCCTGCGGGATCTGCCGATTCGACGATGACGTTTCGTGACAGGTTGGCCACCTCGCTGCGAAATTCTCCGGCACCGCGGTGTGGATTCTGCAGCGGCTGGTCGAGTGTGATTGTTGTGCCGTTGACTGCTGTGATCGAACGGCG
>JAFMMM010000298.1:916-6810 GCA_017859815.1 Planctomycetota bacterium
GTTTGGGGTTCCTGATCCTGATCGGGTCCGGGGCGATAGCTGCCGTAGCCGGTTCGGTCGGAGCCGGTGACGATGATTTCATCGCCTTGCTTCCAGCCGGGCACCGCCTCAGCCAGTGTCAGCGTCTTGTCGCCCGGTTTGACGTCAACAGCCAGTTTGGTCCAGCAGCGCTGCAACGCCGCTCCGTGGATTTCCATGCGTCCGGAGCAACAGGCAATTGCGGGGGCATCATCCGGGCTCATCCCCGGCAAATGGTGCAGCCTGATGCGGGCCGTGTGTTCCGCGGGAATGGGCTGTTCAGGAGTTCCAATCAGCAGCGTCGGCCAGTCGGAATCAGGCGTCTTCGGCCCGGCGTCCGCCCCTTCGAATTCGCAGGCAAACCCCTGCTCGGAACATGCCTCTGTGTGCTGCACGGTCAGCAGTCCGACGTTCAGCTCAGTATCCCGGTCATGGGCAAAACGGAGTGTCCCCACCACCTGAATCAGCCGGATCACCTGCTCGCTGCGGGCGTCGTAAGTGACGGAGGTGTTGGGTGCGACAAGCACGCGATCACCAGCCTGCGGGATGCGTTTCAGATTCCATGTCGCTGCATCCGACCAGTTGCCACTGTTGACAGAGCGAATGGAGAACTCGACGTGCTGGTGCTGATGATGCTGATGTTCGTCAGCTTCCAGCCGGGGCTCGGGAAAAATGAGCAGCGCTGCGATCAGCAGCAGGCGGCCGGCTGGAATCCGGGGTGCGAACAGCATTGGAATTCTCCCGAAATTGGTGGGCGGTGGAAGCGGAAGTGGATTGCAGGCAGGCGATCAGGAAACCGTTGCAGGTCTGTTCCAGCGTTGCAGATTAGTCTGCGTGGGTCTCAATGTTCAATCGTGGACGCGCGGATTGCGGTAAGTGCACGCGCACCGTCCAGCCATCATCAACAGCGCGGTCCGGGAGAACGCGAAGCCCGAAGCCGTGATGGCTGAACCGTCCGCGCTGCTTTTGCTGCAGGAGCAGAGATCGGACGTAACGAGTGATATCGAACGTGACTTCCTGCGGTGGCGACCACGATGGTGCATCGTCGGCCAGCTGCGGCACGAGCGCGGTGGAAAGCACATTGCCAGACGTCGTGAAGTCAAAATCCTGGGCGGATCCGGTCGCGCTTCGCAGTGGAAACAGGCCCAGTTTCGTGGGGGCCTGAGCATGGCCTCGTGTCACGGGGACGACGAGTTTCGCGGAGGCCAGGGCGTCAGGACCGGGAAGTGTGGGAAGCTGTGAGGAGATGAGATAGACGAGTGCCGGGACAGCTTCCCCCTGCTGTTTTGGCCACTTCAAAAAGTTGGTGGTTGGTGGTGAGGCAGACTGGTCTGCAAAGACTCCCGGTGGCAGCACATACGTTGCGGACGTGCGTTTCCCCTGGGGACGTTGGGGAGCCGGCTGAGTCCCGGTGAGCAGGGGATTGGGCAGTGTTTTCAGCATCTCGTTTTCGGCTGTTGTGGGACTGACGGCATTTTCGGGGAGCGGGAGTGGCTCCTGTCCTGAGGAGAGAATCTCCCGTCGGACAAAGAGCATCCGCGGATAGACCGGGTACAGATGTTCCGCGGTGGGAATCTCGATTTGGAATGTGGCGGGCAGCTCGGCAGCAGTGAACGTTTTCCGAACGACTGTCGGTCGCGCTTCCCACGTCGCATTGTGGCCTCGGGCAATTTCCTTGCCTTCCAGGCAAAGTTCTTCGTAGCTCTTTGTGCGAACACCGCGACGATAGGCGTACGTGACGACCAGTGTTTTGTCACGGAGTTCTTCCGGATTGTCGACTGAGACGTGGATTTGATTTCGACCGGGCTGGAGCCACGGAAGTGCGAACGGGTTGTTTTGAACGGTGGCCTGCAGGTTCAGAGTTCGCAGAGGACTGCGGAAGTGAAAGCGGGCCAGCACGGAAACGTTGCCGGCGATTCGCTGACCGAAATCATCAAGCTGCGCTGGTTCCCACGACGTTCCGTCATCGGTACTGATTTCAAAGCGACTGACGTTCGGTGCGTGTGCCGTCCCTTTGGTGAGGATCCACGGGGACTGCAGTTTCAGGGTGAGCATGGCTGGTCGGGCCGGGTCGTCGGGCACAAGTGATCGGTCCGCAAGTTTGACATTGTCTGCGTGATGAAAAGACTCCAGACAATTCGGGTCGGCTGTGTTCAGACGAAAAGACAGTTCACCATTGGCATAGCTTTCCGCGTTCCAATCCGGCGTCAGGTAGGGTTCGGCGATTGGGCCTTTTTCCGGGGAGTTCCGGATTTCCTTATCGCCGCAGGTATGGCAGGGCGGCTGCAGCGAATCCGCCCAGTACCAGGCGTCTGCAGCGGCATCCCATGTATTTGTGATCGCGAATCCGGGGGCGAGGTTTACCTGGGCCGAGTAATTGCCTGTATCGTGCCGCATTCCGCCCCAGCCAGGTTCGCGACCCACGCGATTCCGTTGCCGAACACCGGCGACGACGCTCATCAGATCGTCTCCGCAGGTCAGGAAAGCGGGGGCCTGCCAGTTCGCCCTGGAACCGAACAGGTCAAATTCATTTCCCCTGGCGTACATCACTCGGCGAGCCGGGTCCATGACGAATGCGTTCAACAGCAATTGGTCTGCATTGTCCGCCAGATCCGCCTGGCCGGCGATGATTTGGCGAGCAGGATTCTGCGGGTCCGGCATCCAGGCATAGAACTTCAAAAAGACATCGAGGTAGTGCCAGCGGCCGTCGTAGAAGGCTTCGACCGTGGTGTGACCAGGCCATCCCACGAATCTCCAGTCCCAGCCCATCGCTTTCCACAAGGCTGACTGCTCGGCGTGCAGCCCGCCACACAGACTCCAGCCATAGCAGTTGATCTCTTTCAACACCGGGATGCCTCCCGGCTCGCTGGGATAGGCACGGTGATAGTGTGTGAGCCGCATGAAGTTGTACAGCGCGATGGCTTTTTGGTCGTTGGTCTCACAGCCTCTGGTCACACTGTTCACAATGGCTTCCAGCGACGTGCAGTCCGGGGCATGTTGCGGCAGCACTTTCAGATTGTGAACCAGTCGAGGCACAGCAGGCGGTTGCTGCGCCCGAACAGGGCTGTTCGGAAAGAACAGCGCACACAGCATCAACACGGCATTGGGGGAAAGACGGTTCATGACGGTTCCGAGGCTGGCGGGGGACAACTGAAGAGAAATGCACACCTGGTCAGTGATCGGGGGATCGCACGCAGTGTGAACGAACAGCAAGCTGACGGGGGCGCGGTGAGGACTGAGCTGATCGAATCCGGTTGGTGAGTTCGTCAGGCAGGAACGGGATCATCGATTTGAGTCTGGGAATGGAGCGGAGGAACGCGAACTGGAGCGGGTGGCTGATGGTCTGTCAGAGACGGACAAGTGTCTCACGGGAAGTGCAGCATTCGGGAGGGCCCGCAGAGCTGCAGCTCAAATGTTATCCAGGGCAACGGGGAGTTGTCGATTCTGCCAAGCCGGGGTTTCTTCGCGGAGCCGATGAGGCTATCCACAGCACAGATTTTCTCGTAAGCTCAGGCGATCGGGGAACACGCTGTTGTGCTGGTGGCAGCCGGGGATTGTGTTCCCAAACACAGAATGAAGATGGCTTCTGATGCAGATCTGGCACGGTCGAATGTGGATGGGGATTGCGTTCCTGGCTTCCGGTCAGATTTGCCTGGCAGCAGACGTGAACTATCAGCGTGACGTGCTGCCGATTTTGTCCAATCACTGTTTCCAGTGTCATGGCCCGGACGCGAACACGCGCGAATCCGGCCTGCGTCTGGATACCGCGGCCGGAGCGACCGCTCAGGCGGAATCCGGCACGACAGCGATCGTCGTCGGGAATGCCTCCGGCAGCGAGTTGATCCGTCGCGTGACCACGGCTGACGCGGATTTGCACATGCCACCGCAGGACGGACCTGCGGCGCTGACCGAGCAGCAGGTGCAAACGTTGCGGGAATGGATCGATGGCGGGGCGGAATACCAGGCTCACTGGGCCTTTGTTGCTCCCGCGGCGGTTGCAGTCCCGCAGCCCAGTGGCGACTCGGTGATTCGGAATCCGATTGATGCCTTTGTCGTGGATCAATTGAATCAGCGCGGGTTGCAGCAGGCGGCTGAGGCGTCCCGAGAAACGTTGATTCGCCGCCTCGCGTTTGATTTGACCGGACTTCCACCCACGTTACAGGAGGTCGACGCGTTTCTGGCCGACCAGTCGGCGGGGGCCTATGAACGAGTGGTGGATCAGTATTTGAGTCGGGAAGCCTATGGCGAACATCTGGGGCGTCACTGGCTGGACCTGGCACGCTACGCCGACACGAATGGTTATCAGTACGACACCGAGCGGACACAGTGGGTTTGGCGTGACTGGGTCATCGACGCGTACAACCGCAACCTGCCGTTTGATCAGTTTACGATTGAGCAGTTGGCGGGTGATCTGCTTCCGGATGCGACCGCCAATCAGCGACTGGCGACGGGGTTCAATCGGAATCACGGGATCACGATTGAGGGCGGAATCATTGATGAAGAGTACCGCACCGAATACGTGATGGATCGACTGGTGACAACGAGTGCGGTGTGGATGGGACTGACCATGGGGTGTGCTCGATGTCACGATCACAAGTATGACCCGATCTCGCAGCGCGATTTTTACGGCATGTATGCCTTCTTCAATCAGGTTCCGGAACGCGGCATGCGCGGATTTGCACCTCAGGAGGCAATTCCGTCACCTCTGGCCGGCGCGCAGACTCGCCAACTGCAACAGGAGCTGCAGACGCTGCAACAGGAGCTGGCGACGCCGCTGGACCCCCAGCGATCTCTGGAACCGTGGGCCGCGCGAATTGCCGCATCCGACCAGACCGCGTGGAGTCTCCTGGTGCCCGAACAGTTGAAATCCACCGGAGGGTCAACGCTGACATTACTGGAGGATCATTCGTTCCTTGCCGGTGGCGCCAATCCTCGACAGGATGTGTATGAGGTTACTGCAACGACTTCCGCTACGGGCATCACGGCGGTGCGGCTGGAAGCGCTCACGGATCCGTCACTTCCTGGCGGTGGTCCGGGGCGTCATACCAATTCCAATTTTGTGTTGAGTGAATTCGAATTGACGGCGGTTTCACAGCAGGATCCGCAGCAGACTCAAGTGGTCAAATTCTCGCGTGCAGAAGCGGATTATTCCCAGGCGAATTACGAAGTGTCGAAGACGATCGACGGCACGGTGGCCAATAATAATGGCTGGGCTGTGGACGGACCGACACGCAAGGAGCCAGCGACCGCCCTGTTTGTGGCGGCAAAGCCGTTTGGTTTTGACGGCGGTACGGAACTGCGATTTCGGTTGCGACACGAAGCCAGCTTTGCGACTCACGGCGTGGGTCGACCGCGGTTAGCGGTGACGAGTGATCCGGCCGATGCATTGACTCTGCAGGGGATTCCACAGGAGATCCGCGAGATTGCTCGAACACCCGCCGAGAAGCGGAATCAAGCCCAGCAGCAGCAGTTGCTGGCGTATTTCGTGTCGCACAATCAGATTCGCAAGCCTTTGGAAGATCGCGTGGCTGCGATTCAGAAGCAGTTGTCGGCATCCGTTCCTGCCACAATGATCATGCAGGATCAGGCGAATCCCCGCGAGACGTTTGTTTTGAATCGCGGGCAGTACAACGACCCGACAGATCGCGTGCAGGCTGGGGTGCCGAACGTGTTTCCGACTCTGATGAAACAAACGCCCTCCAATCGTCTGGATCTGGCTCGATGGCTGATGCACCCGCAGCATCCGTTGACAGCGCGAGTGGCCGTGAACCGATACTGGCAGCGTCTGTTTGGCACGGGACTGGTAAAATCGGCGGAGGATTTTGGTGTGCAGGGCGAATTGCCCAGTCATCCCAGGTTGCTCGACTGGCTGGCAG
>JAFMMM010000299.1 GCA_017859815.1 Planctomycetota bacterium
CGGTGCTGCAGGACCTTGCACAGATCGCTGGCTGCCAGCCGCTCGTTTTGCTCTGTGTTGAATCCGCAACTCAGCTGATCCGTGACGGAAAACTGCCGGCTTCATCAGAGGTGCAGCAGAATCATGGCTCGACTTGCCAGTGGATGAGTGCTGCCGGTGTGTTCGCTGAATCTGTGGATTACGTGCTGCTCATCGCCCCGGAATCAGATGGTATTCTGGTGCAGCGACTGGCGCAGCTGGCAGAGCCACCCTGGGCTCATGTCTGTGTTCTGAATTGTGACGGGAAGCTGGCTGAGTTATTTGCGGACAAGCACCTGACTGCATTGTGGCTGCAGGAGCATGGTCTGCCGGGAATTCCGAGTTTTGTTGCTGATGATCATGGTTACGCGACGGTCATTTCGACAAAACGTGCTGCTGCAGCGAAAGCCGGGGCGTCTGACAGCGGGCAAGCATCAACTCTCGGCCTTTCGAACTCCGTGGTCGTGATTAAACCCCGTGACGGAGCCGGCTGTGACAGGATTACGATCTGTGATGGGGAGTTTTCAGAACTGCTCGACGCATCGCGACGGGATGCGTTCGCTGACGGGATGTGGCTGGTTCAGCCGTTTGTGGACGGAACCTTCCTGTCGGCCGCAATGATCGGACGAGGTAAAGAGGCGCCGCCATTGGTGCTTCCTGCCGGTGAACAGATCATTCAGGCTGGCACAAAAACGCCTGTCTACTGCGGCGGTCGCATTCCTGCTGCTGCGGAAATTGTTGCAGCAGTGAATTCGATTCTCCAACAAATCGCGGAATGCCTGCCAGTGTTTCGGGGCTGGCTGGGTGTTGACCTTGTGGCCACTCGGAGCTTCAGCGGGGAGATGACCATTCGGGTTGTGGAATTGAATCCGCGTTTGTGTACCAGCTATGTGGGGTATCGTCGGGCAGTTGGGATCAGCGTTGCCGACTGGATTCCAAACTTAGCAACCCGAACTCGGTTCCACGCCGACCTGAACAGCACAGCGTTCCTGGCCAATGGTGACGAAGTCCGGGTGCAGGGCGGGGAGAGCGAAACCGGGACTGCAGACTGTTGATTCAGAGTGAATCGGCAACGAGGTGACTGAGTTCATCCCCAGAGGCGGGAGATGCGTTTTCTGATTTCAGACGTGTCCCCCTGAATCAGATTTGATGCGGCGGATTCGCTGCCTGGTGCCGGCATTCCGTGCGATACACACTGCATGACTTCCTGTACTGACGGAGTCAGGAAGCGTGTAATCTTGCTGAGTGAGTGCTGATCACTTCTGTGACGACTGTGGAAGTAATATCGCTCCGGACGAATGACTGCCAGTTGATTTTTCGCGCGAGTGAGGGCCACATAGAACAGTCTTCGCTCTACCTCGACTTCCTCAGTGGACCGTGTGGCCATGTCGGCCGGGATATTGCCGTCAGCGGCGTGGATCACGTGAACAGAATCCCACTCCAATCCCTTGGCAGAATGAATCGTGCTGAGGATCAGGTAATCTTCATCCAGCATCGGGTCCGCCGGGAGATCCTGAGTCGATGTGGGCGGATCGAGAGCCATCTCCGTTAAAAACTCTCCGCGGCTGCGATAACGGGATGCGATTGCTTCCAGCTGTTTCAGATCATTGACTCGTGGAGCCACATTGTCATAGGCCGTTTCCAGAAGGGGGGTGTAGTAGTCGCGGACAGCATGAATGTCTGCCGAAACTCCTCCTTCAGAGTTGCGAGGCCGTGACTGCAGTTGCCGCAGCAGTTGCAGCAGTTTGGGCCACAGATCTCTGACGCTGGACGGAGCTTTCCAGTCCTGCCATGCATCAAGACTTCCGCCGGATTCCCGCATGACTTGCATCAGTCCGGATGCCTTTGCCTGACCAATTCCGGGCAGCAGGACCAGTACTCGAAAGCCGGCCACGGAGTCCAGCGGATTCTCGGCCAGTCGCAGGAAGCAGATCATGTCCTTGATATGAGCTGTTTCGAGGAATCGCAGCCCACCATATTTGACGAAGGGAATGTTCCGTCGGCCCAGATCCGCTTCGAGGGCCATACTGTGATGCGATGCTCGAAACAGCACCGCCTGATTTGTCAGCGGAATTCCCTGTTCCCGTCGTTCAAGGATCTGCTCGATGACATATTCGTTCTGAGCATCTTCATCGGGGCAGGTAACCAGTTGTGGCTTCGCACCGGCATGCCGGGAGGACCACAGGTTCTTGCGGTGACGTTCCGCAGCTTCTGCGATCACCCGGTTCGTGACTTCGAGAATTGTGGGAGTGCTGCGGTAATTCTGTTCCAGCGGTACCAGCGTGGTCTGCGGAAACTGATCCGGAAAGTCAAGAATGTTGCGCACCGTTGCGGCGCGGAAGGAATAGATGGACTGGGCATCATCCCCGACCGCTGTTAGTCCCGTGCCATCCGGGCACAGATTCTTCAACAAGTCTGCCTGCAGCAGATTTGTATCCTGGTATTCATCCACGAGGATTCGGTCGAATTTCGAACGCAGCTCGGGACCAGCTTTTTCGTCAGCGGCAAGGGCATTCCAGAACAGCAGCAGATCATCAAAGTCCAGAACTCGCTGCCGTTCCTTGGTGTCTGTGTATGTTGTGAACAACTGTCCGAGGTGTTCCTGGTGTTCCTGGCACCATGGAAACCACTTCTTCAGGACCAGCTCCAGTGATGCCTGAGTGTTGACGCAGCGGCTGTAGATATCGAGGCAAGTGCCCTTCAGCGGAAATCTGTTGGCGGATTTTGGGAGCCGGAGTTCGCTGCGAGCAAGATTCATCAGATCCTCTGAATCTCCTCGATCAAGAATTGTGAAGTCCGGATTCAATCCAATCAGATTTCCATGTCTGCGCAGCAGTGCTGTTGCTACCGAATGAAAAGTCCCGCCGTGAATTCGACGGATCGTGTTCTTTTGTGCCACAGCCGGGTTGGGCAACTGCTCCGGATTCAGACTTAACAGAATCGACTCGACCCGTTTCAGCATTTCTGCGGCCGCGCGGCGAGTGAACGTCAGTAACAGCATTCGAGACGGGTCAGTGCCGCTGACAATTTGCCAGGCGACTCTGTGCGCCAGTGTCGTTGTCTTTCCTGTGCCCGCCCCTGCGATAATCAACAGCGGGCTTTCACCGTGCATGACTGCCTGCCGCTGTTGAGGATTCAGCGAATCCAGGAACTCCGCAGAGGGAGTCGCGACGTCGTCTGGGTCGGAAGCATCGTGAGACATGAAAGCCGAATCAAAGTTTGCGGGGCGGAGGAATGCGACAGGTACGGAGACTGCTGGAGGATATCAGTGCTGAGCCGTGCTCACAATCAGGCCGTTCGAGCTGTTTTGTGAGGAATCAGAGGAAATGGGGGAACCCTGCGGAGTCGCCACCATCCCAACTTTGGCAGGATTGCGCGAAGTTCTGCATTGTTGGCGAAAAGCTGGTAGAGTGCGGGCTTGGGGAGACGATGAGCCGGTTTGGCGATACTTCTTCTGGTTTTCAGTCGCCAGCAGGCGTATTCCGGATCTCCAGAAAGCAAATTCAGCAGCAGCGACAGGTTCTGCAGAACCCCATGCAACTGCTGCTGCACCTGCAATGTTGTCCAAACTGCAGGGTTTTCCCGATTCAATGCAGGTGCTGCCGGCAATTTATTCCCGGGTCCCTGCATCAGCAGGACGCTGAACCCAGGATCACATTTCGCGGAAATCCGAAAGCCGCGGCAGGTCATCAAGGCTGAGGTCTGCTTACGTTCACTTTGAATACGGGCAAACTGGCATGGTGATCTGCAGCATGATGGTCTGCAGTCGCATCGAAGATGATGTGTTCGGGGTGAAATCAGGTTCGTTCCACGAGTGCCAAAGACTGGTGTCATGGTTGAAAGGCTTCGGGAAGCCAGAGTTTGTTGGTGATCATCCTTATTGGCGATCAACGGCGTTCTTTGTGTTGCTGAGTTTTCAGTTGCAGGTGATGACATCCCGGATGTGTGTTGGAAGATGCTCCCGTGTTCCTGCCCGGTCGGCTGCAGCGGCTCCTCTGCTGCAACAGTCTGCGGAGCGTTTCAACTGGTGATTTTTCATGGACGCGGAGAGTTGGGGGCAGGCTCAGAATCCTGTTGGTCGAATGACCCTGAGCAAAACCCCCTGTGGAAGCCGATGTCGGAGCGACGAATGTTTCGTTGCGTCCGGCAATCTGACTGATCGGCTCGAAATTGTGAGAATGTGGGGTTGGGGCAGACAGCCGGCAGTAATGCCGCTGTTGAATTCGAATCAACAGAGATGCAGATCGCTGCGGTCGTAATTTCCGTCGGGGCGGCATTGCGCATCCAAAACAGGTGAATCAAGAGTCTTATGAAGAAACAGACAGATGGCGAGAGTGTTGAGATCGAGACACCAGTTGCGATGACGCAGGCTGCTGACGAGGCGTCCGAGGAGAGCCTCATTGAGACGGAAGCGGAAGCAGCGACGAATGACGGTTATGCTGCTGCAGATGCTGCGACGGACGTGCTGGTTACAGTCGAGGCAACAGCGGCTGACGACGTAACAAACACTGGCGATGCGACTGTTGCGGACGAAATGCCAGCCATGGACGATGCCGAGATTGCATTGCAGCCTGAAGCGTCGGCTGAAGCTGCTCCGGAATCTGTGGCAGCAGCTGAATCCGTTACGGTTGAAATTGCCGTACAGGATGACGCTTCAGTTGCTGTGGAAGCGGATCTGGCTGTGGAAACTTCGTCGGCAGACATTGATTCTCTGACGACCGGGGATTTGTTGTCAGCAGAGGGGCAGAGCCCGCCCGGGACTGTGGCCACAAACAGCGACTCCTCCGCACCTGAAGCGGCATTGTCTGGCGGTGGATTTGCCGGCCTGGGGCTCTCCGCTGCACTGCTCGACACCCTCGAACAGTCTGGCTACAGCGTTCCTACTCCGGTCCAGAGTCGGACGATACCATTTTTGCTGCAGGGACGTGATGTTCTTGGTCAGGCTCAAACTGGTTCCGGAAAGACCGCTGCCTTTGCGTTGCCACTACTGCAAAATGTGGACTTGTCTCTGCGGCAAACACAGGCATTGATTTTGGTGCCGACCCGGGAATTGGCTCTGCAGGTAACACAGGCGTTTGAAAAGTATGCTGCAGGATTTCCGTCATTTCGCTGTTGTGCCGTTTATGGTGGTGCCGCTTACGGACCGCAGCTTTCCCAGTTACGTCAAGGGGCCCATGTGGTTGTCGGGACGCCTGGCCGCGTGATGGACCATATGACTCGGGGAACCCTGGATGTCAGCAGCCTCACTTGTCTCGTGCTCGACGAAGCCGACGAAATGCTGCGAATGGGATTTGCTGAGAGCGTTCAGTGGGTGCTCTCGCAAATTCCTCACAGTCACCAGACGGCGTTGTTTTCGGCAACGATGCCGCATCAGATTCAGGAGATCGCAGCGCAGTATTTGAACGAGCCTGAACACGTGATTATCCGTCAGAAATCTGCGACTGCGGATACCATTGAGCAGCGTTATGTGATTGTTGCTCCGTTTCAGCGCGAGCAGGTCCTGTTGAGGATCCTCGAAGTGGAAGACACGGACGGCATTATTGTCTTCGTGCGGACCCGGAGTTCGACCGAACCTCTGGCAGAACTGCTTAGCGCGAACGGGTATCGCGCAGCGGCCCTGAATGGGGAAATGGCACAGGCGCAGCGGGAGCGGATTGTGCGCCAGCTTCGCGAAGGGCGATTGGATGCTCTCGTTGCGACCGATGTCGCTGCTCGCGGGTTGGATGTGGAACGAATCACGCACGTGGTCAACTACGATCCGCCGCGGGACCACGAGAGTTATATTCATCGGATTGGCCGAACCGGCCGGGCTGGTCGCAAGGGAACAGCAATTCTGCTGGTGGGGCCTCGAGCTCCAGGGCTGGTTCGTCGTCTCGAACGCGGCGTGCGCCAGGATTTTGACCACATGCCGATTCCTTCCAGCCGCGAGGTGAACAAGAAACGCGTGGCCAGATTTCATAAGCAGCTGGAGGAAGCCCAGCAGTCGCGTGAACTCGAAACGATGCAATCCATCATGGAGCAGTTCATGAAAGAGCATCCGGATCAGGACCCGATTCAGTTGATGGCTGCTGCCGCGGTGCTGGCAACAGGCGGCAAGCCGCTGCTGAACAAGGAAAAGTTGCAGCAGTTCGAATTTGAGGACCGACGTGGCCGGCGAACGGATCGCTCGCGAGAAGCTCCTTTCGGTGATCGCCATGGACGTCGATCTGGGGGGCGGTATTCAGAGTATGGTCGCGGCCGCAGGGGGGCACCATATCAGGAAGATCGTGACCACGGCGGCTATGGTGGATCGGAAAATCGTGGACGCAGGAATGAACGCCGACGGGGAGGTTCAGACGATCGCAATCAGGCTGGAGGGGGATATCGTGATCGCCGTCCGCAAGGCGAGCAGGATGCTGAAGTCGAGTCAGGAATGCAGCGACTGACGTTGAATGTTGGGCATTACGATCAGGTGCGCCCCGGGAATATTGTGGGGGCGATCGCGGGTGAAACAGGGCTCGAAAGCGGACGCATTGGTCGCATACAGATCTTTGAGCAGCACAGTACCGTGGACGTACCTGCCGATCTGCCACAGGAGTTCTTCAAGTCACTGGACCAGGCCTGGTTTGCAGGTCGTCGGTTGACCGGCGGTGACGAAGAGCCGCAGGGGCGACCCCACCAGCAGAGGCCGCGAGGCGGTGGCCGCTCTTCAGATTTCGGTGGTCCTCGCCAGGGTGGTTCTGGCGGAGGCGGTGATGGTGTAACATCTGGTGATGCTTTTGATGGT
>JAFMMM010000300.1 GCA_017859815.1 Planctomycetota bacterium
CCCGCCGAGGCGCGATGCTGGTTCCTCCTTTTGAAATGGGCGACGGGGACAGTCTCGTGGATCAGGCCCGCGTGTTCCTGTATCAGTTCTATTATGAAAAGGGCGTGCCGGAGGCATTTGAGCCGCGACGGCGACAAGTGGAAGAAGAGATTGCTCAAACCGGTACCTACTGGCAGACCGAAGAAGAGTTGACGTTTGCTGCACGCCTTGCATGGCGAAACAGCACTCGGTGCATCGGGCGGTTGTTCTGGGAAGGGCTGCACGTGCGCGATCGGCGACATCTGCAAACGGAGGAGGAGATCTTTGCGGAACTGCTGGAGCACATTCGACTGGCGACAAATCAGGGCAACCTGCGGGCTGTGATGACCGTGTTTCCACCAGCTGAACCGGGTCGGAAAGGAATTCAGATCTGGAATCCTCAGGTGATTCGCTATGCCGGTTATCAACAGCCGGACGGAACTGTTATTGGCGATCCGTGGCAGGTGGATTTGACGAATAAGTTGCTGGAAATGGGCTGGAGTGGCGGAAAGCGGACACCATTCGATGTGCTGCCCGTCGTGATTCAACGTCCGGATTGTGAACCGAAGTGGTTTGAGATCCCGCCGGAGATGATTTTGGAGGTGCCGATTTCACACCCGCAATATGACTGGTTTGCCGAGTTGGGGCTGCGGTGGTATGCGTTGCCGCTGGTGGCGGAACTGGGATTGGAAGCGGGGGGTGTCAGTTATTCTGCGGCTCCGTTCAATGGCTGGTATATGGGAACTGAAATTGGTGCCCGTAATTTTGGTGACGAATTTCGTTACGACATGCTGCCGACTGTAGCTGACAAGATGGGGCTGGATCGAAAGCAGGATCGTTCGTTGTGGAAGGACCGTGCCATTGTGGAGCTGAATGTCGCGGTGCTGCATTCCTTTGAGCAGCAGGGTGTGAAGATTCTTGACCATCACGCAGCGTCGCGCGATTTCCTGGAATTCTGCGAAGCCGAACAGGTGGCCGGACGCGAAGTTAAAGCGAACTGGAGCTGGATTATTCCGCCGATCTCGGGTTCGACGATGGATGTTTTTCATGGCAAGGTCTGGGAGGACATTTCTTACTCCCCGGGGTTCTCATATCGCGAGCAGCCTCCGTGGGTTTGACGATATGAAACCGTGACTCGGATCTGTCAGCCTGTTGGCCACTTCCTGAAGAAGATCGGGAAACCGGGCAGGGTGATCCGTTTGCATCTTCCGAAAGAGTCTTCATGAAAACGTTGCGATATCTGTTGGTCTCTGGCGTGTTCTGCAGCGTGTTATTACTTGCCAGTGGGCACTCTGTGGCTGATGTCCGGGTGACTCCGGCTGGTGATACGAATCAGGTGCAGCGGGAGGGGAAATGGTCGCAGAGCACATTTCGGTTCGCACAGGCTTCCGCACTGGAAACGCGCACAGACGGTGCTTCCTTAACCTTTCAGTTTGACGGGACCGGTGTTGCTGTTCGGCTCGGCGCGCAGGATGTCCCGGCCTACGGTCCCGCGTCGCTGGGGCAACTGTTGATCACGGTTGATGAGGGCCCTCCACTCACTGTGAACCCGCAGTCGTCCGCACGGGAGGTTCTCATTGCCGGGGAACTGGATCCTGGCAGACATACATGCAAAGTGGTGCATCGGTCGCGGCGGGGGCTGGTTGGTTGTCGAGTGGAGTCGTTTCACACCTGGAACGACCAGCGTGGAACACTCCTATTCCATGTCAGCGGCGACGAGAACGCTCATCTGGTGGATTGCCGCGCGATCGTGCGTCAGGGAAAGACCGTTGTCAGAAACACGTTGCTGCGCAACTGGCTGACAGGGAACTGTTCTGTCACCGGACTGCGTCCCGGCGACGAATACACTGTGCAGATTCAGGCAGTTGGCTGGCAGACAGCCCGCAGTGAAGAATTCCGGATTGAGGCAAATCGGAACACAGAAATCCCACCAATTTTTCTTCGTCGTGATCCGGCAACTGTCATCGAGCGATTTCGTTTTCCCAGATTGAATCAGCCTGTGGTACGCCGCCCGGGCGAGACATTTCGGGCGAGATTTCTGGGTTTCGACGCGGAAATTCAATCAGTGCAGTTGGTCCGTCGTGTTGGTGACGCTGTGATCTCCCGGCAGGTCCCCTTCAAGGAGGATCCCGCTGCGGCGTACTATTACGACCGCGAGATGATCGTCAGCATTCCAGAGGGAATGTCCGCGGGAGCCTACGACCTCAACGTCAGTGTGCTGGGTGGTGTGCGCACGGGGGTTTGTCGTTCGCCCCGCAGTGTGCATGTGCTGGCGGAATATCCGCGGGATCCCGTGCTCATGACCTTTGGCCATCTGGATACATCCGGTCAGTACCAGGCGGAATATCTGGAGCGGTTAGTGGAGGTCGCCAACCTCGCTGCGCCCGATTTCGTTCTGTGCAGCAATGCCTGTAACCCGGCCTATGTCTCCGGCGCTTTATCAAAACTCAGGATGCCGTGGGTGGTCAATTTCGGCAACCACCAGTTTCCGGGCCATGAGAAGTGGTTTGGGGATCCCGTGCACCTGGTGACCGTTGGTGATCAGCTGAGCGTGCTGAATTTTGGCCATCCATGGCATGTGGATACGTCGCGGGCAGCATCATTGCTGGCTGATAGTTCGGACCAGTCACTGCGAGTCATCAATGCATTTGAACCCAATGCGCCTGAAACGCTGCTGAATCAGTTTCAGGTTCGACTGATTCATGACGCGCACGGCATTGGGAAGAAAGTCATGGAGATGGGGAAGACGCCCACAGTCAGGGTGGGAAAAACCAATTCCGAGAGCTTCCGTCTGGTGAGATTTCGGGACGGGCGTGTGGATTCCTGCACCTATGCGGGGCATGAAACGGCTCCCATCCCGTTTGGTCGTGAAGCCGAGTTGCCGATTTCGGTTCAGTTCAACCAACCGAACGATGGTACGGCGGTTGTCAATCGGGCCACTGTGACAAATCGCCTGCGGGAAAGAGTGCCTCGAGTGCAGGTTGTGTTTGTGATGCCAGGAGGACGCTACCGAGTGACCGGTGGAGAAATCACTGCACAGGTCGTTGCCGACGGTGGTGAATTGCGAATTCTGACCGTGAGTTGTGACCTGCCGGCAGAGACATCTGTCGTTGTCAACGTGGAACGTGTTGAGTGACAGCTCGTTTCGTTCGGCAGGGATTGACCTTGCATGTCAGATCTCTCGTCGAGGTGGTTCCAGTAAACCGCTGCGGCATCGATGCAGAAGTGAATGCCAAAGTGTGCCAGAGTCGGCAGCATTGTTGCTATCGCCGGGCTTCGATCCTCGCCCGGACAACACTACACTAGACTGAGAGGCGTGCTTCGGGCCAAAGGTCGGTCGGAATAAGTCGCGTGAACGCCGTGGAATTCATCCCGGTGACGACACGATGTGAAAACGTTGATTGGGAATCATTTCATGAGACTCCTTGTGACTGCTGCGATGATGCTGTCAGGTCTGACCGTTGATGCGGCGGATCAACCCAACATCATCATTTACATGGTGGACGATCTGGGCTGGAATCATATTGGTGTTGATCAGGTCACGATGGGAACGCACGGCAAGCAATATGTCACACCCAACCTGGCGCGGATGGCTCAGGAAGGGCTCAGTTTCACATCAGCTTATGCTCAGCCCAATTGTGCTCCGACACGAGCTGCCATGCTCAGTGGGCAATACCCCGCTCGGGTGCATAACGGTGTTTACGTGGTTGGGAACCTGAACCGCAACGGGAGAGGCGGAATCAGTAAGGCCGACGCGAAGTTTCTGGGGCCCCAGCAGCATGAGGATGTTGCTGCAGAGGCAGTCACCATTGCAGAGGCCCTGAAGGAGAACGGTTACGCAACCGGACACATTGGTAAATTTCATGTCGGCGGACACGAGGGCGGCGACTCCACGATGCCTGAGAATGTCGGATTTGATATCAACATCGGCGGTTACTCACAGGGCCATCAGCCATCCTGTTTCGCCACAAATCAAAACGGCAACTGGAAATTTCGCGGCGTGGGACTCGGGCACTTTGATCGCTTCGGACAGCCTTACAGCGAAGACTATTTGAAACGTCGTGGATTGCCTTCTGAGTTGGTCGGGACCGCGAAACACATCAGCGATGCGGTCGGGGATGCTCTTGAAGAGACCGTTGGAAAACTGCATTCCACCGGAAAGCCGTTTTACCTGCAGTTTCATACGTATGCTGTTCACGGACCCGTAAAGGCACGCCCGGATCTGAAGAATGCGTTCCAGTCCGCTGGCGCTGGAAAAGCGGAGTATCTGGGGTTCATTGCGGGTGTCGACGAGAATTTGAAGCGGATGCTGGAACTGCTGGAAGATCCTAACAGTGACGGAGACAAGTCAGACAGTATTGCCGACAACACGATCGTATTCTTTACCTCGGATAATGGTGGCACACATGCGGATAATCTGCCGTTAAAAGGTGTCAAGGGGATGCTGACGGAAGGCGGTATTCGAGTCCCCCTGATCGCTCGCTGGCCGGGGAAAATCCCTGCCGGGACGATTTCTCACCGCAAGATTCACTGTGTTGACTTTTACGCGACCTGTTTGCAGCTTGCTGGCAATCGTTGGACCCCGCTGCGGAGTGAACATCCGCTTGATGGAGACTCATTTGCTCACATTCTGACAAACCCTGACAGTCCGGAGAAAAGGGATCCAATCTTTTACCTGTTTCCTGGCTACATGGATTCCCGAGCACAGCCGACTCTGGTCGTCATCGAAGATCTCGCCGGCAAGAGATATAAGCTGTTCTACTACTATGAGGCTGCCCAGTGGGAGTTGTATTGTCTGACAGACGATCCCGGTGAGTCGGAGAACATTCTTCGTCGGGAACCGCAGGTTGCCTCCACGCTCTCCGTACTGCTGCGCACATGGCTGACGCAACAGCATCCCACCTGGCAGCCGAAGTTTCCGATTTCAAAAAACACTGCCAGGCCAGCACCGATTCCGGACGCCATTTGACCAGGTAACTCCGCCGTGCGGTGGACGATCCTGTCATTGGTGGGCAGATTGTGCTGCGACCGCAGATCTGGCAGTGGTCAGGAATTTTCTTTCGGGGAGATTGCACGCTGAAGTATTTTCCACGTCTCTGTCAGCGGCTCCTGATAATCTGTGCGCTGATCAGCCTCACGATGATTGGCTATTTGACTGGTTTTGGAACTGATGTCGCCGTGACGAGATTCAGCGGTCTCAGGATCTTTGCACTGCTGATTCTGTGTGCGTGTTCCGGTCTATGTCTGGTATCGCTCTGGGGACTTCGTTCCGGACGTGCTCGTCGTGTTGCTCAGGTCTGGCTGGCGATCGTGGCGTTCCTCGGGCCTTATGTTGTGATTGAATCCGCCCTTGCAGTCCTGCTGCGGGAACGGTTTTCACCGCTGGTGGTTGTTGATGACACAGTGCATCATCGATTGCAGCCGGATTCTCTTGTCGACGTGTACGATGATGAATATCAGTATGTGCAGCGTGTCAATCATTTGGGACTGCGGGGCGCGGATGTGGGGCCCGGCAAGACGCGGGATGTTTTTCGGATCCTGATGCTTGGTGATTCATTCACGATGGGAATGGGCGTGCCCGACGGTAAGACGTTCAGCGTCGTCCTGCAGGACCGACTGCAATCATCCGGCATCACCGCAGGTGGACGCCGCGTCGAAGTTTTGAATGCCGGTGTTTCGAGTTACACGCCGGTACTCAGCTATTTGCAGTTCCGGCGTCTACAGCCCATTGTTCAGCCGGACCTTGTGGTGCTGAACTTTGATGTCAGCGACTTGATGCAGGAAGTGGCCTACCGGCGACACTCCCGTTTTTCGGATTCGGGGGAGCTCATCGGAATCAGTGGCTTCGCTGATGATCAGGGAAGTGCGGCCGCCACTCAGATCGAACGTCTGCGCAGCCTCGTTCGTCGTCGGATGCTGCTGACCAGAGAACTTCTGTACTGGTTGGAACGGCTGAGAGACAGCGGGCTTGAAGCGACCGTAGACAACACTGTCAGGACACCCGGAACAGATCTGCTTCGTCACACGCTTGCTGCTGACACTCAGAACCGCGATTCGCAATGGGCGAATATCGAGGAAAGTGTCACATTGATTCAGGAATTGTGCCGTGAGAATCAGATCCATTTCGTGATGACGCAATATCCCTGGGGGCATCAGGTGAGTGAACAGGAGTGGCCCGAAGGACGCAAATGGTTTGTCCGACCGACGGATCACATCTCTGATCGAAGTGTGCAACGGGTTCAGCAAATTGCTTCACGGCAGGGCGTCGCGTTACTCAATGCCTACCCTGCATTTCGTGCGAAAAAATCCGGCGAACGTCTGTATTACGATGATGACATGCACTGGACTCCCGCAGGACATCGCCTGATGGCGGAGTTGCTGTTGGAGTTCCTGACTCCGTTAATTACAGACGCCGAAGCCAGGACGAATCCAATGGCTGCCCCTGAGACCGACGCCAGTTTGAACAGGAAACCATAGGCCGTACCGCCGACTTCATGTCGCGGCGTTCGTGATGCACTGCCTGCCGTTGCGCGGTTGAGACCTCCCGGAAATTGCTGTTACCGTGAATTCCACGCAGGGAACCCTTCTGCACTCCCGTTGTGCAAACCACACAGCCCCAATCAACTGCACGTTCGGCTGGGTGACCGCATTCGGTGCCAGGCACCGGGCACGGTGGGTCGGACCACAGCCACCGGGCTGCCAACGAGCAGACCGGCATCACACCAATCGCTAAGGCAC
>JAFMMM010000301.1 GCA_017859815.1 Planctomycetota bacterium
GCCTTCGAGGAACGGTACAAGTACTACGAACAGCAGGCGGAAGACGGCGAAATCAAGATGTTCAAGAAGGTCGCCGCGACCGATCTCTGGAGAAAAATGCTGACGCGTTTATTCGAGACGGGACACCCGTGGATTACATGGAAAGATCCCTCCAACGTCCGCTCACCCCAGAGTCATCAGGGAGTCGTCCACAGCAGCAATCTGTGCACGGAAATCCTGTTGAACACCTCTGACACAGAGACAGCAGTCTGCAATCTTGGGTCAATCAACCTCGCTGCACATGTTGCTGACGGTGAGCTTGATGTTGCACTGCTGGAACAAACCGTTCGCACGGCAATGCGGATGCTGGATAATGTCATTGACATCAATTACTACCCGACGCAGGAAGCCGCGAATTCCAACCGGCAGCATCGTCCGGTCGGGTTGGGAATGATGGGATTCCAGGACGCCCTGATTGCCATGAACCTGAGCTATGCCAGTACAGCGGCGGTGGAATTTGCTGACTACAGCATGGAAGTCATTTCCTACCACGCGATCCTGGCATCATCCGAACTGGCCGCTGAACGCGGGACCTACCAATCCTACCCTGGGTCGAAGTGGGAACAGGGCATGCTGCCCATCGACACCATGGAACTGCTGGAGGAGGAACGCGGGGTTCGCATCGATGTAGATCGCGGCAATCGCATGGACTGGAATGTTGTCAGAGAATCTGTCAGCACCAACGGCATGCGAAACAGCAACTGTATGGCGATTGCACCGACAGCAACCATCTCCACAATCATCGGCGTTTCTCAGTCAATTGAGCCGATGTACAAGCACCTGTACGTGAAGAGCAATCTCTCCGGGGAATTCACACATGTGAACACAGCTCTGATCAACGAACTGAAGGAACGAGGGCTTTGGGGCAGTGAAATGCTGGAAGCTCTGAAATACTACGACGGAACACTGGGAGATATCCAGACGATCCCTGAGGACGTCAAGTCGCGATACATCACAGCGTTCGAAGTTGATTCGAAGTGGCTGATCGAATGTGCCGCACGGCGTCAGAAATGGCTCGACATGGGACAGTCATTGAATCTTTACATGTTTGAGCCAAGTGGCCGTAAACTGGATGACATGTACAAACTCGCGTGGCGGAAAGGCCTGAAGACGACTTATTATCTTCGCACACTTGCTGCGACACAGATCGAAAAGTCGACCGTGGACATCAACCGCTACGGCGTTCAACCTCGCTGGATGAAGTCACGCAGTGCCTCCAGTGACAACTCTGTGGAACGATCGGGCGAATCCGCAACACCGATTCCCGCGCCGCACATCAATACGCAGCAACCTGCGACTGAAATGTCACAATTCAACGCCTGCAGCATTGATGACCCGGACTGCGAGGCCTGCCAGTAAGCTCCCGGGAAGCAATGGAATTTTCGGCAAACTGCCGGTGAAGGTGTGGTGATGTCTGCGGTCACTACGCTGGAAATAAGACGTCATCAGCACTGCTGACAGGGACAGGGTCAACGGCCTCTCAGGCCTGAAACCAAAACTGAATCTTGCGGTGACAGGAAGTGCCGACCATGCCCCGGGCAGCACCGGGGTAACGTCGGAAATCTCCAGCAGAAACACGAAGTTTAAAGTCATTCAGAATGGGCTCACATGACCTCCCCCGCGAATCGTCATCGGCCTGGTTAGATTTCCTCAAGGAGTGAGTTTTAATGTCTGCACCAGCTACAAGTCTTCGTTTCGAAGGCGAAGAAGATTTCGAATCCGCAGAATCACAGGGCCAGCTGACAGGTAAAACCGGACGCTTCAACGCGGACGAAAAAAGACTGCTGAACTGCGCGAAAGTCGACGTCAACCAACTGATGCCGATCAAGTACCACTGGGCGTGGGAGCACTACCTGAATGGATGTGCAAATCACTGGATGCCGACTGAAGTTCCGATGAATCAGGACGTCGAAGTTTGGCGTTCCGATAAGTTGACCGACGACGAGCGACTGGTCATCAAACGCAATCTGGGCTTCTTCTCGACTGCCGAATCGCTGGTCGGGAACAATCTGGTGCTGGCGATATTCCGACATGTCACCAATCCAGAGTGTCGCCAGTACCTGCTCCGTCAGGCATTCGAAGAGGCAGTCCACACCCATACCTTCCTGTATGTCGTGGAAAGCCTTGGACTCGACGAAGGCGAAATCTTCAACATGTATCGGGAGATTCCGTCCATCTCCGAAAAAGACTCTTTCGAGATGGAACTTACGGCGGAAGTCCTGGCTGACGACTTCTCAACAGATACCGTCGAAGGTCGCCAGATGTTCCTGAAGAACCTCATTGGCTACTACGTGATTATGGAAGGGGTCTTCTTCTACAGCGGATTCGTGATGATCCTTTCCTTCCACCGACGAAACCTGATGAAGGGGATCGGTGAGCAGTTCCAGTACATCCTGCGTGATGAAACCATCCACATGAACTTCGGAATCGACCTGATCAACGAGATCAAGAAAGAGAATCCGGAACTGTGGACTCCAGAGTTCCAGAAAGAAATGCTGGATCGAGTACGTCGTGCTGTGGAACTGGAGATCAAGTACGCTGAAGAGTGTCTTCCTCGTGGTATTTTGGGGCTCAACGCTGAAGCATTCCGTGACTACGTGCAGTACATTGCAGATCGCCGACTGGAGAGAATTGGCCTGCCAACACAGTACAACTCTTCGAATCCATTCCCGTGGATGAGCGAAACAATTGACCTGTCCAAAGAGAAGAACTTCTTCGAGACACGGGTCACAGAGTACCAGAGCGGCGGATCGCTCAGCTGGGACTGATGCTTTGCGACATGATCCCTGGGCCCGCTTCGAACTGTGAACGGGCGCAGGCGATGTTGTTTCGCAGCAAGTAGCCGCTCATGATTGGGTGCTGACCAAACAGTCAGCACCCGTTTTTTTTTGCAATCAGCGGTCGCAACGAGAAAAAATACAAACGAACACCGACTCGTCGAGAGCTCAAGCCAACCAGCGGCAACAGTGCATGGCCGAACCGTTCGTATCCGGGTAATCCGCTTCGTGCCTGAAGAAGCGGCTGGCCATGGTTGGCCTTCCCACGCGCAGCAAATCACACAGCGAAAGTAGGCCCAGCGGGCTGCTCAGTTCCCCGTCAGGAGAATTCAACTCTTGCCGAGGACTGCAGCAGACTCACGCCATTCAGCGTTTGCTGCGTATTATCGCCGGAGCCTGCCTGCGGCGTTTTCTCGCAGACGCCTCCTGAGCAGCAGGGCAGTGCCAGCGGTAAAGAAACAAGCCAGTAACGGGGGCAGGAAATGTACAGGACTCACAAGAGCGTGCCAGATTCCTTCAGAGGCAACGGATGCCTCCCCGTGGCCTGGGTGGGCAAGGGCTGCGGAACCAGTACACAACAGGACCACAGAAAGAACAAGGCTGCGCCACATTCGTGATCACTCCACGTTTTGTTGAGGGGGGGGGATGACAGGCTGTCATCTGCCGAAAGGCACGGGCAGAATCCTAAGCACCGTTCAAGTTGCTGTCACTCATCCGGTTTGACAGGCTGTCGCTGCCAGTTCACCAGCTGGACCGCCGCAGCGTACAGAGCTTCGACCATAAAAAAAAGGCGTCCTTTGCAGGACGCCTTTCGTTCGGCCCGTGTCGGCCGGAATTTCTTTCGACTACTCGACATCTGGTCGATCGCCACGACCGCGACCGCCCCGCTGGCCACCAAAACCGCCACCTGGGGCACCGCCACGCTGGCCTCCGAAGCTACCGCCACGCTGGCCGCCAAAGCTACCACGACGCATCATGGCACGCATGTCGAGTTCGAATGGGGCGCCCTTCATGCCTTCCAGTTGCGTTTGCTGTCCATCGGTCAGAACCGCCATCACGGCCTTAGTAGTCTTTTCGCGAGCGAGTGACATTCTTTCTCGCATTTGTTCAAAAGCGGCCGGGTCCGGGCGTCCGCCACCGGGAGGGCGTTCACCGTCACCTCCATTGCGAGAGCCTCGCAACCCCTGCATCATTTCACGCATTGCATTGCGAGATTCCTCCTCAGCCGCATCGAGTTTTGCGACCTGCTCGTCGGAGATCTTCAACGCCTTCCTGAGATCGTCGCCTCGCAATGCTGCAGCGAGCCCGCTGCTGAGTTGCAGTTGCAGAGTAATCTGGTTCAGTCGCTTATTCTGCGTTTCGTCCAGAAGAGCGGTGAGCACTTCGTCATTCTTCTTTGTGGACGCCTCGCGGTCCTTCTGCATCTTTTCGATGACCTGGCGACGTTCTTCTTCAGACATATTCTGAAAAGCGTCGCGATCCGGCCGACCTGCGGATCCCTGCTCTTCCCGGAACGCCTCAACGGCGGCATCAATCAGGGCCGCCTGCCCCTCTTCGATCTTCAACTCATCGCGAACCTGCTGGAGCGTCAGCAGGCGAGAACGGTCATATCGTACACCGCCGCCAAATCCGCCTCGGCTACCGCCAAACCCACCGAATCCTTCCTGGAATCCACCGCGGGACCCGCGCTGGGACTGCCGCCCCTCGCCTGGATCCTGCTGCGCTTCTGCTATCGAAGTGAGAGCGACAACAGCCACAAAAATGGAGGCCAGTGGACTTAAGAAACGACTGAAAAACATTGGAGGCTCCGGTTTGAGAGAATTGTGGAGTTGGACTCGTAACACTCACATATTTTGATGCCTGGACTCTCTGCAGAGAAATGCTGCAGCACAGGAACGTCACTGTAAACCCACAAAACCCTGTTTTGTGTCTGCTATTCGCTGTGAAACGTGCAGATTTTCTGAAAACTTCGAATGCTGCAAGACGAGACTGAAGACCAGCGTTTCGGTGCCTGTCCCTTCTCACGGCGTCAGATCCGACCACTAATTTTTTTCCACAGGGATGAGGGAGGGCACAGGCAATGCATCGGAAACCCGGTAGACAACCCGGTTTGATTCGCCGAAGATAATCAGGCAGGTGAGCCGCAGGCTCCAGCAACGCATCTTGACTCCTCGGCCATCGTGTCTCTTTCCAATTCACATTCCGTGCATCTCCAGATCATCCGCATGGCAGGTTCTGAGCACATTCAGCAATCAGCGGAATCGGGATCCGGCCCTCAGGGTTCCGGCATTCAGACGGCTCCCAGTGCAGCCTTTAGATCAGAGGGATCAGCGGTTGCGGAAGGGGAAGTGAACCTACAGCCGGACGCAGATGAGGAGCCACTTGGCCCCCTGATGAGTTTGCTTTCCTCGTTCGCGGCCGTCGGGATGTTTTCGTCTCTGACCTTCCATCTGGCATTATGGGGCCTGGCGATCATTCTGTTGCCGCTTCTGGGGATCGACTGGCTGGAACCGTTTTCATCGATTCAGCCGCCTCTGCAGGCCTCACTTGGCGAAGAAGAGATCATCGATCGCCTGGCATTCGTGGAGATCAATACACAACTGACAGGGGACGCGACTGAAGGTCCTACAAACATTGAACAGATGGCCCAGCAGCTTCAGCAGTCAGAATCAGGCTGGCTGAAATCTGCGGTCGATGACATCTGGAAGAATCAGTCACAGTCGGACGATCAGGATGCCACTGCGAACACAGGCAGTTTGCTGAAGATCCCGGAATCCGGACTGGCAGTCACAAAAGGCAGTTTCACTGCGTTCACAATCCCGGCGACCCCGCAACCGCTGCAGCCCTATTCCATCATCATCGAAATCCGCCTGCCTGGGGATATCTCCAAATACCGCATTTCAGATTTGAGCGGGGAGGTCGAGGGTTCTGACAAGTACAAGCAAAAACTCCCGTGGGACAGTCGCACTCCCTATGCATCAGGATATCCTGGTGAGAATGGCAGAATCGTTCGTCTGGAACGAAGCAGTGTGCTTGACGTCACCAACAATCGAGTTCAGATCGTGGTGCGGGTCCCCGGGGCACAGCGTCTGGTCCGCGATGTGATCACAATTAAAAGTCGCAGGCTGCGGGAGGAGCAGGAGTTGGAACTGGTCTTCGGCCGCAGTCCTCGATCGGAAGAGTAGCCACAGAACATCTGATGCGACCAACAGAAGAGGGAATTTCGGGCTCGCACACCGCATGATCTGCATCGCCGGAAAAGGCGACCCGGGCGATTTCAATATTTCTGACGGGTCTGTACGAACAACGCTTTCTTCTCTCCGGGCAGCGTAAAGTCAAAGCCACATGACTTGAAGAACCCATCATTGGAAGTGATTGCCATCACCTCCAGGACGCTGCGGCTCACCGCCAGCTCCACACATTGCTCGACGAGTTTTCGCCCGACACCTTTCCCCTGGAACAGCGGCATCACAGCAAGACTGCGAATTTCAGCCAGCTTGGACGAATAGATTTCCAGGGCGGCAAACCCCACGATCTGGCCAGCAGCAATCGCCACAAAGCCAAACGGAATTAAATCCTCGAGTTCGTCAGATGTTCTTGGCAACAGGCGATTTTCTTCGACGAAATAATCAACCAGCCCTGCCAACTGCGGAAGATCCTCGCGGGTTGCGGGGCGAACTACCACTGCACTGTCTGCGGAAAAATCAGTCATCTTGCTTTTCAATTCCCAGTCGCCAGTCTTTCCGCAGCACCCGGGAAAGCCGCCCGCATAAATGAACTCTCGGTGGAAATCCGAACGGTGGCACTTGCCGCCGAGCTGCCAAATCATAAACTCGTTCGGGAAAGAACTGCTCGGAAAAAAACGCCGAAGCGACGAATTGCCGGAATCACCACCCGCGGG
>JAFMMM010000302.1 GCA_017859815.1 Planctomycetota bacterium
ATTTCAAGATCACCAGCTGCAGTCGCCTTTTCAATCATCTCCCGGCTGATTTCAAACCGGCCCATCTGATAGTTGTAGTTCACTGCTCCCGCCGGGGTTGGCGTTCCCGTGGTATCCGCTGTGTTCCCCGGATCTGCAACGTCTGCGAAGGACAGCGAGAACCGGTTGTCGCCGGAACCAAATTCGACCTCTGTTGTTCCGGAGAACATGCTGATCTCGCCGTTGCCGGAAGTGGCGACGACGCTGTTCAGGACTTCGATCCCGTAGATGTCGTTCGAGTGAGAACGCCCGGCCAGCGCCAGGTGTCCGTTCCCAGTGGAGGTCAGGTCATAGTCTTTAATTCGTACCCCCGTGGCATTGCCGAAGCCAGCGGTTCCGTCAATCACCAGGTTGCCGTTCTTGGTGGTCAGCAGATCTGCACCAGCGCTGTTGAGCTGCACACCGTGCGCGTTGGTCCCGCCTGTTCCGAGGATCAGTAAGGAACCATTGCCGGTGGAAGCGATGCTGGAATTGATGATTTGAATGCCGGGGACGTCGGCAACATCGGAGGTGCCGTACAGAGAGATATCGCCATTACCGGACTGCAGTTGCGCGCCGCGAATGATGATTCCACCGGTATCAGCTGTGAGCGATACGGAGCCGGTATGGCCTAAGATCGATCCATTGTCAATCTCCACGCTGCCCGTTGATTCCAGCACCAAATCAGCATTGCCACCATTGGAGATCTCTCCCGTGAGTAGCAGCGATGTTGCAGCCGCAACCACAAAGTCTTTTTGGTTAGCATCGACGTTCCGCAGAGTGACAGCACTGCCCCAAAAAATGGTGTTTTGGGTCAGCGTCAGTGAGGTGTTCCAATTCTGATCGCCGGATGTATCGACCAGATAAGTATCCAGTGTTGTCTGCTCGGCCTGCACGGCAACCGACTGCAGGTATCCGCTCGTGCTCCACGTGACCGTGTCGGTACCCGCCTGCAGATTCAGATCGACGGAAAGTTGCCCCGCGTCCTTGAAGTTTTCTGCAATGGTAACGCTGTCGTCGCCGCCACCAGTCAGAACGACCAGGCCACCGGTAATCTCGCCCACCGGGACGCGAATCTCCTTTGTTCCGTCACCGGTTGCTGCTGCAATATCCGTTGTGAGGTTCTGGCCGGAGTCAGTAATGACGTAATCATTGGTCTGGACGTCAAAATCAATCGTCAATGCGTCAATGCCAGAGGATGTCTCTGCGATGACCAGGTCACCACCGACAGTACCCACGTTCAGCGTGAGCATCACTCGATCTTCGAGGGGCTCCGAGAGCGGTCGCGGACTCAACACAGAATCGTTGCGTCCGTGCAGGGGGCGACGACGGATGTAACCTGTTCCTGATGCTGTCCCGAGGAGATTGCGAAGAGATTGGAACCAACTTGTTCTTGCTTGGCTGGGTCGGCGTCGTGATGCCATGTGATGCCTCAATTACAATTAGAGTGGCCTGAGATAGTGGCCTGATATAGTCGCCTGAGATAGTGGCCTAATACAGGTGGCCGGTTGTTGGATCAATCCGCAGCTTATTTCCAACAGAATAACACCGCAGGTTCAATTGCGAAGGCTGCCAAATTGAAATTCTGCTCCGCGCAAGTCATTGTGGATGTGCCTGCCGACAGAGTTGCCGATTCCACGCCAGCGATCACAGCAACACCCGCCAGCCCCTCACGCTGAGGAAAATTGCAGATGTCATGAACCGCGGCCTAAAAACACCACAATTCACCAAAAAACGATCGGTACGGCTGTCCACTCTTATGTTCTCCGATACTGAAGGTATCTGGCAAGGGTCCCGGTGTGCTGGGAAGTAAAAAAACAATGGTTAAGGGCGCTGATTGCGGATAGTCCGCCTGCTTTCCTCTCTGCCGGCAAATGATTCAAACCCTGTCGAAATTCAGCGGGGCACGTGAAAACGCCAGTGATTCCGGTGTCCTGATCCGGAATCTCACCGCTTCGCAAGCGTCGGGGAGAATTCTGCGTCTGAATTGCGGGTTTACCCGTGTTCCGAAGCGAGTTTGGCCAGCAGGGTCAGATTCCCATCGCCGCATCACCGTCCGGATCACCGCTGTGCTGTTCGCGTACCTGCTGCAGCAATGCGAGCAGTCGCTCCAACTCAAGGCGAGTTTCTTCGTCCAGTTCCCACGACCAGGGGGTTCTTCGAAGGTCATATGTGAACAGGCCACGCTGCACCATGAGATATTTCTCGACCGCCAAAAAGCCGTCCAGTCCGGCCTGCAACTGCAACGCAACGAGCGCGTTCAACGGCATCCCAATCGCATAGGCACGCTGTTCGTCAGATTGCTGTAATGCCTGCCACAGGTCGACGACCGCAGGCAGGAACTCCATGCCGGGGATGGTCCCCACGATTCCCCGACGAAAACTGTCGATCAGGAACATGCCGCCGGATCCTTCGAGGATTCGAGCACGGCCCTCGGTGGCGTCCCGCAGTTGGGACAAACGCGGGCCAATGGGTGAGGCCTCAGGTTTGAACAGAACTTTTTGTGGCCCGTACTGGTCAAGGAGTCTGACACACATCTCAAGGGGGATTTCCTGACCAACATAGGAGGATGCGTCCTGAACGATCAGCGGCAATGGGATCTCGTCCAGTAGAGTGCAAAAGTAACCTTCCAGCTGAGCGGAACTGATTGCGGTTGTTACCGGCGGTATTGCCATGACTCCTGCGGCTCCCACAGCGGCAGCATGGTGTCCGAATTCGAGTGCCTGTTTGGTGCTCTCTGCGCCGATTCCAACGACCACAATGCCGCGGCCACGGGTCCATGACACCAGCGCCTCGGTAAGATGAAAGCGTTCTGTCGGACTTAACCGCAGCAATTCGCTGACCATCCCTGTACAGAGCCCGTGGATTGGCTGCTGAAACGCCCATTCGATCTGTCGCCGAAAACTTTCAAAATCAATCGACTGATCCTTGTCGAATGGTGTGTGGACCACCGGAATAATTCCCGCGATTTCATTCACGTGCGTTTTCTCCCTGATCATCAGACGTGTTCTTCAACAGTGGTTGTCTC
Source organism: Planctomycetota bacterium (assembly GCA_017859815.1). Classification (GTDB taxonomy): domain Bacteria; phylum Planctomycetota; class Planctomycetia; order Planctomycetales; family Planctomycetaceae; genus SXXK01. The sequence continues at coordinate 3,047 of JAFMMM010000302.1, forward strand.
GGTCGGAAAGAAACACGGGTAACAGCTTACCAGTCACCAATACTTCCGTCGGAATAAAACACCCGCTGCGGTAGTTCCTGCTCGAAGGGATGTTGTCGGATGGCGTCTTCGTTGATTTCAATTCCCAGTCCGGGGCTGTGATGAGGTCGCACCAATCGGCCGTCGCGCTGCCGCTGATGGTTCTCTGTAACGACTTCACTGCGCCAGGGGACATCGGCATGGACCGTTTCGCAGATCAGATAGCCCGGTTGTGCAAAGCCGAGTTCGAGGGAGGCGGCTGTACTGACCGGTCCCTGGGGATTGTGTGGAGCCAGTCCGATTCCCCACGCTTCTGCCATTGCGGCAATTCGCCGCGCTGCTGTCAGTCCGCCGCAGTGGGTGACGTCAAACTGCACCACATCGCAACCGCCGGCCGCGAAGAGGTCACGAAATCCCTCGATACTGGTGATGCGTTCGCCAGTGGCGATCGGCGTATCCACCGCACCGCGAATCTCTGCCAGGGCCTGGACGTGTTCTGGCCAGCAGGGCTCTTCAAAGAAATACAGGCCGTAAGGTTCAAGTGCCTTTGCAAATTTGAGCCCCATGCGGGGAGATGGGCGAGCGTGACAGTCCACCATGATGTCGATGGCATCACCGACCGCATCACGCATTGCGGAAACCGCTCGTTCCGCTGTGCGAATGGGCTGCAACCCTTCGATGGGGCGAGTTGGCGGAACCGCCATACACTTGAAAGCCGTAAAACCCTCTGACACTGCTGCTTCGGCCAGCTCAGCAAATCGCTGAGCATCTTCCACTGACGTTTCGTAGAAGTCTTCCATGCGGCCACCGCCCAGATGGCAGTAGGTGCGAATCCAGTCGCGAACCGGGCCTCCCCAAAGCTGTGAGCAGGGCACGCCGTGGATCTTACCCAGCAAGTCCCACAAAGCGATGTCAATACCGCTGATTGCAGTGGCACGCACGATTCCATGTCCGTGCCAGAAATGCTGGCGATACATCATTTGCCACAGGTACTCGATACGACGTGGGTCTTCTCCGATCAACAGCGGCGCAAGATCTTCGATGGATGCCACAACACCTCGCGTATGCCATTCGAGCGTGGCTTCTCCCCAACCGACAAGGCCGGGCTGGTCAGTCGTCACTTTAACAAAGACCCAGTTCCGCATCCGAGCATTGCAGACCAGTGTTTCAACACCTGTGATTTTCACTCAACAGCTCCTGCTGAATTCTCTGCCGGAGTCCGGCTGTCTGGTTCACATAAGGTCGCAATGCCTTTCGCCACCGTCTCAATCACTGTTTCGAGGCTGCCTGCGGCAAGAACGGAGGCCTGCTCCTGATACAGCCCCAAACCATACGACTGACGATCCGGAAGATACCAGACGGTGGAACCATTCACGACAGTCCCCACGATGATGCACCAGTCCGGGAATCGTCGTCGCAGTTCAGTTTGCAGGACGCTGTAATACTCGCCATCCAGTAAGACCCAGATGATCTGTCCGGTCCGCAGAATCTGCGTTTGCCACGGATAGTGTGTGCCCTGAGGAAGCGAACCCGAGCGGATGCGTGAACGATCGACCCGTTCAATCAGTGCCCGCAGTTCTTTGACTTGCGTCTCGTTCCCCGCCAGTTCCGCCTGCAGCCTGCGTTGTTCCAGTTGATCGCGTTGCTGCAGTAACTGCTCGTCGGTGGGAAACTCACTGCCATAGCGCAGTGAAGCCGATACGGTGAGCTGACAAAAAACGGCAGTCTGCTGTCGAGCTGTTTCAGGCAGGGGACGGTGTTCCCAGCTTCCCAGTGTGGCACCGGATGTGACCGGGCCGGAGTAGCAGAAGTGGGTGAGCGGTGCCGGTGGCAGCGACTCCAGAGCAGCGAGGGCCGCATAGCCAAGCTGCCGGCCGTTGCGATCTGCCACCTCGGTGTCACCAACAAAACCGTCCCGTGGCCCAAGTTCCCCGCAGGCCCCCAGCAAAAAGAAACAGGGGGCCCCGGTGGCTGCTTCCACGACCTCCCGCATCGCTCCCGGATAGTCCGGACTGATCAACGTGTTGTCCCACGCGAGTGTGGTTGGGTGACAGGCGTAATTCACAACAGTGGCCAGCAAAACCCCGGCGGGATCTGTAATCCTTGCCGCCAGAAGCTTGTCGTCGGCTGCTTTTCGCGGGTTGAATCCACACACGAATTCTTCCGTCTGCGGATCGCGAAAGTCACGATTCGCTGCCAGCCCACAGTGTCCTTCCGCAACCAGCATGTTCGCCGGCCGCAGCTCAGCAATCGCCCTGTTCAGAATCTGCTCGCAACGGCTTGCGAGGTCCAGCAGATACGGTTCAATGAGGTCGCCGCCCGGAAGCGCAGCACGCTCAAGTCCCATCAGGCCGGCGCCGTGGGTGTGCGAAAAACACACCCGCAGCTGCGATTCCTCAAGATGGCACGAGGCGGCAATTCGCTGACGTAACTGCCGCATTTCCTGAGGCCACAGCAGACAGTGATCGACAGCCAGCAGATATTGAGTGTGCCGGGGCTTCTGTTGGTCGCTGGACAATACCAGGGCAGTGGCTGTCAGCGGGCGATGAATTCCTGTGGCCTGATCATGGGTAGCCGCACCCCACATGCGGTGATAAATTCCCACCGGCGGGGTGATGTCGATTCGTGCCGTGCCGGCGAACAGTTCCGCCTGTGGTGTCGAAAGCTGCGTCATGGTTTTGTCCTGCTGCGATGTCTGAACAGGGATTGCTGCAGGACATCGGTATCCGATCTCAACAGAATCCAGGCAACCGCTCCCAGCAGGTTCAGCAAACCAATCATCAGCAGGACTGCATTCCAGCTGCTTCCGCCGAACGCCTCAACCCAAGCCGGAGACTGGTCCACCCAGTCACGCAGTCTGGGGACAAACCATGGCAGCCAGCCGGCTCCAAAATTCCCGATCATATTCATCATGCTGAAAAGCAGTGCAACATGCCTGCCGCCAAGATCGATCGTCACAGCGTACGAACACGGTGCTGCAACTCCGGCAAAGAACACCCCCATACTGAGCACAACCACAGCGGTCAGAGGCTCGACCACCAGGATCGATGCCACGATAAAGCCCGTGGACAGGATAAGAAACCCGGCTGACAATCCCTGTCTGGCGAGCTTCAAACTGCCGGTGCGACGATACACCACATCCGACAGCCAGCCACCGGAGACGGCGGATGCAACGGTGGCCAGCATTGGGACAGAAACCAGCCACCCGGATTGCTCCACCGAAACGCCACGGGCTTCCCGCAGCCAGGTCACGAACCAGCTGAAGAAGAATTGGTAAGCCGCGGCTCGAAAAAACTGCTGCGCACAAATCAACCAGACACCGGGACTGCACAGCAATTTCACAAACACGTCACTGGGGCCTGCGTCCGGGTTCGTCCGATGCGAACCGATTGCCGGCCCGGTTGCCGGAGATGTACGACCGGATTCAATGGTCTCTCTCTCTTTGCGAGTGACCCGCGGATGCTCGGACGGCGTATCACGGTATCTCCACCAAAATCCCGCTGCCCAAATAACACCGATGAATCCGTAACTGACGAAGATCGGTCGCCACGTCAGCGACTCAATGCCCAACAAATACCCCGTCAAAATGCCGACAAAGGCCCCTCCGAGGGACATGCTGGCACCCAGAATACCGCTG
>JAFMMM010000303.1 GCA_017859815.1 Planctomycetota bacterium
AGGCTTCGAAGATTTCACGTATCAGGACGCCTACGCGCCCATTTATGAGTACGTGACTGCTGATCGTCCGGAATTGTGGCGACGGACGATCTACCGATATCGTGTTCGCACAAGCCCCAACCGTTTTCTGTCCACATTGGATTGTCCGGATCCGGCCAACCTTTCACCGACGCGTCTGACCACAACAACGCCTCTGCAGTCTCTGACGTTGTTCAATAATGACTTCATGTTGCGTCAGGCTCGTCATTTTGCCGAACGAATTCGTCAATCAGTCGGCGATCAGCCTGCTGCACAGTATGAATGTGCTTTCCAACTGGCGTTGACGAGATTGCCGACTGTTCAGGAGTTGAGTTGGATCAACGAACTTCCCGAACAGAATCGGTTGTTCCACATTTGTCGAGCGCTGCTCAATACGAATGAATTCATCTACGTGGATTAGCAGCATGAGTGAGCTGAGTCACAACGTTCAGGGTGACGGTTTATGGAACGGATCGAGGAGAACGTTTCTCCAGTTGACAGGAGCGGGTTTCGGCGGAATTGCCGGTGCAGCCCTGCTGGCCGATGATGGCAGCACGGGAGCGCATCATCCGGCAAAATCGCGGGCTGTGATCCAGATTTTCTGCCCAGGCGGAATGAGTCAAGTCGACACGTTCGACTACAAGCCCGAACTGAAGCGAAGAAACGGGATGCCGTTTGACGCTGACGGGAACCTGCAGTTCTTTGCCTCAAAGCCTGGAAACTGCCGCAGCAGTTTCTGGCGATTTCGGCAGCGTGGAGACAGCGGTCTGTGGTGTAGTGACCTGATGCCGCGACTGGGCGATTGCGTCGACGAGATGGCCTTTATTTATTCGATGAAGAGTCGTTCAGCGCTGCATGGACCGGCCTGCTTCATGATGAACACCGGTTTTACGCTGCCTGGTTTTCCAAGTATGGGGGCCTGGGTGACCTACGGTCTGGGCTGTGAAACCGAAAATCTTCCGGGCTTTGTTGTTCTGCCTGATCAACGTGGACTGCCGCCCGGTGGCGTGATCAATTGGGGGGCCGGGTTTCTTCCGGCACGGCATCAGGCAACGACAATGAATCTGGGGAACTCCCGACAGCCTCTGCCGGATCTGTTTCCTTCGGAATCCTTTTCGGAGTCTGGGGGCGAACAGGAGGCATTGAAGTTTCTCGCGCGGCTGAATCGTAAACATGCGTCTGCCGGCCGTTCAGGCAGCGAATTGGAAGCAAGGATTCGTGCCTATGAAATGGCAGCGCGACTTCAGTTGAGTGCTCCTGAGGCGATCGACCTGAGTCGTGAAAGCCAGGCAACAGCCGCACTGTATCACCTGGAACACCCGGAAGCGGGTGGGTTTGGACGTCAGTGTCTGCTGGCTCGGCGGCTTGTCGAGCGTGGAGTGAGGTTTGTGCAGATCTACTGCGGCGCTGAGAATACGACTGCAAAAAAAATCCGGCCGAACTGGGACAGTCACGAAGATCTGCCGCGTGATCACGGGTATTGGGGAGATGTTCTGGATCGTGGTGCCTCGGGCCTGCTAAAGGACCTGAAGGCACGCGGAATGCTGGACGAAACGCTGGTTATCTGCACCACCGAGTTCGGTCGTCAGCCAGCGGCACAGGGGGCCAGTGGAAAGGGACGAGATCATAATGGTGATGCGTTCACCGCCTGGCTGGCGGGAGGAGGAATTCGAGGAGGCACCGGGTACGGTGCAACGGACGATCTGGGGTATCAGTCGGTTGACCGTGTAACGATGAGTTATGACCTGCACGCCACAGCCCTGCACCTTCTTGGAATCGACCATACGCGATTGAACTGGTATCACAATGGAATTGAACGACGACTCACCGATGTTCACGGACAAGTGATTGGAGAGCTGCTGTCATGAATTTGCGAGTCAAAATTCATTTGATCGTGGTCTGTCTGCTGCCCGCGCCGTTAATGGGGGAAGACGTTTCTCAAACGGTTCGGGACCTCATCGTCCGGCATTGTGCGGACTGTCACGTGCAGAATGAACCAGCCGGTGGATTGGACCTGCGTGCTGTCTCCGGTGACCTCGAGGAACGGTCTGCACGCGAGATCTGGATTCGGATACACGATCGAATTCAGTCCGGTGAGATGCCACCTTCAACCGCGCGGCGGGAGAATGACGATCCGGCAGAGATTGTTGAGCTGTTGGCCCCGTTGCTGCAGGCCGTGGACGGAGATGAAGTTCGCAGGGAGGGACGTGGTCTACTGCGGCGGCTGACGCGTGGCGAGTATCAACAGACGTTGCGAGACCTGCTGCATTTACCGGATCTCGACATTCAGGATCTGCTGCCGGAGGACGGGAGGGGACATGGGTTTCGTCGCGCGGCATCCACACTGGATCTGTCTCGCGTGCAGCTTGCAGCGATACTCACGGCCGCAGAGCTGGCTCTGAATGAGGCTGCTGCCGTTCCGGACCAGACAGAACCGGCCGAAGTTTACCGGGCTGATGGTCGGTCCCTGTTTGCTGCGGCGTCAACATTCGGCGGGCGTGAAGCGATGTTTTTCGCACGAGACGGTCGGGGCATCTCGGCGGCAGAGGCAGAAACGACGATCCCGGAATTCCCTGTTGAGATGGCGGTGTTTCGGTCTGCTCACTGGCCCTATTACGGCTATCCGCAGGGGTTTCGAGCTTCACGAACCGGGCGTTACAGGATACGTTTCTCCGCCCGCAGCGTTCTTCAGCAACCGGGCTTCGTCCTGATCCCGGCGAAGCGGACTGTGCCGATGACATTTCGTGCCCGCAAAGCCTCGGGGCCGGACGTGTCGGGGGACGTGCGGGCAACCGGAGGCTGGCTGGATATCGAACCGCAGCAGAAGCAGTATGAAACTGAGATTTTGCTGAAAGCCGGGGAAACGTTTGAATACAGTGTGCTGGGACTTCCCGTACCACTGGCTCGGAACATCGACGGCGGTCCACCTGAATATCGCTATCCGCCATTTCCGTCAGCGGGGCAGCCTGGCGTGGCATTCCAATGGCTTGAGGCAGAGGGGCTGCTGACAGAATCAGAACCGTTATCTTATCGAACGCTGTTTGATCACTGGGGCCCCCAGACCTGGCCTGGGCCGGGGGAGCAGACTGCGGAAGCAAGACGTTTACTGAGACGGTTTGCTGACCGAGCGGCACTCAGCCCGATGCCGGAAAGCGATCTGGAACCGTTCACGCAGTTGACAGCATCGTTGATGGATGGCGGTCAAAGCTTTCGTAACGCAATGCTGACTGGTTATCAGGCACTACTTGCTTCAGGACACGTGTTGTATCTCAATGAACCACGGTTCTTCTCCGCACCTGAGGAGCGTTCTTTCGCCATCGCAAATCGTCTGGCATATTTCCTCACGTCGACTGCTCCTGATGCGGAGTTGCGTCGTTTTGCTGCTGCCGGACAACTGGCCTCAACAGAGAGACTGCTGGAACAGGTGGAGCGGTTGATGGCGGGAGCGGGATTTGAACGATTCGTCCGGGATTTTTCTGACGACTGGCTGGATGTTAATCAAGTTCGCAGGAACGAGCCGGACCAGCTCTTGTATCCCGAATATCGTTTCGACGACTACCTGCTGGAATCGATGCAGCGGGAGACCCTGGCTTTTGTGAAGGATTTATTTCGCGGGAATCAGCCGGTACGTGGGTTGATCACTGCTGATTATGCATGGGTCAATGACCGCCTGTCTGAACACTACGGCTTGCCACCGCAATCCGGATCTCAGATGCGGAAAGTGCTCCTTCCCGTCGACAGTGTACGAGGTGGCTTGTTGACGCAGGCGACTTCTTTGCGTGTGACATCCGGCGGCGGTTCCACATCACCGGTGGTGCGAGGTGTCTGGGTCCTCGAGCGGCTGCTGGGACAGAGTGTTCCACCGCCCCCCCCCGGCATTGCAGCCATCAGTCCCGACTTGCGTGGAGCTCGGGGGATTCGTGAGATTCTGCACGCTCACCTGAATGACTCAAGTTGCGCGGTGTGTCATCGCGAAATTGACCCTTTGGGACTGGCCCTCGAGAACTTTGATGTCTGCGGAAGCTGGAGAGAACGCTATCGCGGGTTTGGAGCGGGTGATCAGGTTGTGGGCATCGACCGAGCGGGACACGACTTCGAGTTCGCACTGAAGGCTGCTGTGGACAGTCGTGGGGCACTTTCTGATGGACGCAGTTTTGATGGAGTGCGTCAATTGCAGGAACTGCTTGCCGCCGACGAACGCGGCCTTGCACAAGGTTTTGTTCACAAGCTGGTGACCTACAGTACGGGGACACCGGTCAGGTTTTCCGATCGACAGGCGGTGGAAGTGATTCTTGACAGCTGCGAGAGCTCCGGATACCGCTGTGGCGATCTCTTGAGACAAGTGGTCCTGAGTCCCATTTTTTGTGGAAAGGAGCTGCAGCCATGATCACTCCTCTGCATCGAGGAAGCAGACGCCGCGTGCTACGATCGGGAGCTGTGTTGCTGGGTCTGCCGTGGACAACAGGACGGTGTGCCGTGAAGACCGACGACTCAGCTTCGCCACCGCGAATGCTGATCATCTCCAATAATCTGGGGGTTCTGCCTCACCATTTTTTCCCGTCCACAGCCGGGGCCGATTATGAACTGACGGACTATCTGTCCCATCTGTCCGAGTATCGGGAGAAACTCTCCGTATTCAGTGGCATGTCGCATCCTGATGTTGATGGTGGCCACAGTACTGAGAATTGTTTTCTGACATCGGCCCGTGGACCGACTCGCAGTGGATTTCGAAATACGATTTCGCTGGACCAACTCGCAGCGGAAAGGCTCGGTCCCGTCACTCGGTTCCAAACGCTGAATCTCGGTGTGAATGTCGATCGAGCCCACCGAAGCCTTTCATGGACTCGAAACGGCGTTCTGTTGCCAGTGGAAGACAGCCCTGCCCGATTGTTTCGCACGATGTTCCTGCAGGGGACAAAACAGGAAACACAACAGCAAATTCGGCGATTGCAGGATCGGCAGAGTATTTTGGATGTCCTTTTGACGGACATGCAAAAGGTGAGCCGTCATGCCGGAAAGCACGATCGTGAGCGACTGGATCAGTATCTGACTGCAGTACGTGATCTGGAGCAGAGAATGCACAGTCAGCGTGAGTGGGAAGGCCGACCTCGACCTGCCATAACATCAGCTGAACCACAGGATATTGCCGAACCGGCACGAGTTTTTGAACGCCTGCAGTTAATGCTCGATATGGCGATTCTGGCCCTTCAAAGTGATTCGACACGCATTATCACACTGATGGTCGATGCATTTGCAACACCTCGATTTCAGCTGGCTGAGGAGCAGCAAACCACCGCGGATTACCATAATTTGAGTCATCATGGGCAGGATGAGGGTAAGCTGGCACAACTGCGGGATGCGGACCATCGGCAAATGAAGTTGTTGGCTCGGCTGTTCGCCGGGCTGGATCAGGTCCAGGAGCAAAGGGGGGGCCTGCTGGACAGTACGATGGTGCTGTTCGGGAGCAACATGGGAGACAGCAACACCCATGTGAACACAAATCTACCGGTATTACTGGCCGGCGGCGGCCTGCAGCACGGCGAACATCACGTCTTTTCGGCAGAGAAAAATCGTCCTCTGTGTGACTTGTTTGTGAGTATGTTGCGACGCATGGGAGTGACTACAGAGAGTTTCGGCAGCAGCGTCGGGAATCTGGATGAACTTCTGCCGGGGTGATGCGTGTGGCAACCCCTGCGTCATCGAATGTCTTGACGAGTGCCTGACGGGGTGTTCGTGGACCGGTCTGAGCCCTCGATTGAAATGTGACACGCCGTTGTTTCACGGGCTATTCCACATTGCAAAGCGACGACACGGTCAATCGACCGCACGGTAACACAAGGAGAAGCGAATGGACCCGGATGTAACGGGCGTATTAAAACGACTGGAAGCTGGTGAGACGCATGCGGCGCGGGAGTTGCTGCCGCTGGTGTATGAGGAATTACGCCGTTTGGCAGCGGTTCGGATGTCGCAGGAGGGAGCGGCTCAGACGCTGCAGCCCACCGCTCTGGTCCATGAAGCGTGGTTGCGACTGACAGCGGGCGTCGAGGAATTTGGTTGGGATTCGCGCGGGCACTTTTTTGCTGCGGCCGCGGAATCAATGCGCAGAATTCTGGTTGATCGGGCGCGAGCCCGAAATTCTTTGAAACGCGGCGGCGACCACCAGCGTCGAGAACTGTGCGAGAATCTCGCCGTCGCCAGTGAGCGGGATGATGTTTCCCTGCTTGCACTGGACGACGCATTGACGCTACTGGCGAAAGAAGAGCCGGAAATGTCCAGGCTGGTTGAATTGCGATACTTCACCGGCCTGACCAGTGACGAGGCGGCTGAGGTGATGGGGATTTCATCGCGGACAGCGAAGCGACACTGGTCTTATGCACGGGCATGGCTGAAGCGAGCGATGGGTGGTGATGAAGATCCTGCAGAAAACTAGCTTGCTCTTCAAAATCGCTGTCACTCCAGAATTGGTTTTCACGCATTGATGGTGCCATGACCAAATCCAGCGAAAAAGAGATATTCTGGCAGGCGCTCGAGATTGAAGACTCGGAACTTCGCATGCGGTATCTGCAGGAAGCCTGCGGTGACGACAGCGAATTACTGGTTTCCGTGCAGCGGCTTGTACGCGCCCATTGCCAGCAGAATACCCTTCTGGACAATCCGGTGATTAATCGG
>JAFMMM010000304.1 GCA_017859815.1 Planctomycetota bacterium
ATGCCACGCCGAATCCAGCATCGGCAATCAACACTGTTCCGGCTGCCGTCTGCAGCGCTGCAAGCCCCAGCAACCACCAGTAGCGCCGACCTGTGTTCGGCATCAACAGAACAATCCAGGTCAGCTCAACCAGCAGGTCAGTCCCGCTCTGCAGCCGTTCCAGATTGGTGCCTTCAAACTGATTGAGCAGCTGAAACAAGGCCAGCAGGCCCAGCAGATTGGCCAGCAGCACCGGCAACCGGATCCAACGCCGATAATCATTCAAGTACAATGCAACAGCGGCAATCAGCGGTGTCAGCCCCGTCGGATAGAAACGCAGCTGACTCCACGACAACAACACGCCTGCCGAACTGACAACAATAAAAACGGACCACAAAAAACTGCGTTTGAGCTGATCCTCAGAAACCGCCGTAAGACTGCTCATGGAGATTCTCCTGTCAGCAGTTCTGCACTGGGTTCCGCAGCACGAAACCAGGCCCGCAGATTGGAAGCAGTCAGGTGCAGAATCTGAATGCCCGGGCCAGACACTCCTGCCCACTCACCCCGCCAGGCCTGCGGTCGCGTGGTTAAGACCAACCAGCGAGAACGACGATTCGCGGAAACAACGGCTGCTTGCTGCAGCAACCGATCGACAGGCAATTCGGCCGACGGCTGACACTCCGCCAGTGCCCTCCCGGTCAACCGACGAAAATCAACAGCCGCTGCTGCACTGACCGCCACCACTTCAGTACCACCCAAAATCAGACAGTGATCACTGCCGCTCTGGTCATCGCTTACATCGCTGCACACCGTTGCCGCCAGCGAAATCGCCTGTTCAGGCAGCTCCGCTGCCGTCTCCTCACCAACATGCAAATCCACAATGAGCGACACCGATGTTTTCTGCTGCGGGCGATAATCACGCACCTTCAGGCCGCCCGTGCGAGCCGTGCTGAGCCAGTGCACCTGACGCAACCGATCGCCACCGCGATACTCACGAATCCCAGCAAATTCATCTTCTTCGCGGCCAAATTGAGACAGCCGGCGCTGAGAATGCTCCTGGCCATGCCGAGAAACTAATTGGCTCCATGCCGGCAACAGGCGGCCGGGGCAGGGGGCCACCAGTAATTCCTGTGAACCGGCCGTATGTACCAGAGCACGCCCCAGCCCCAATGGAAACTGAGTCCCGGCCTGCAGCCGGTGAAAGATCACTCTGCCACGCCGGGGAATCTGCAGGCGGTAAGCAGCCACCCGTTCGCTGCCCGGCTCTAAACGCAGAAAAGTTACGCCCGGGCGAAACCTGACGCCGTCAAACTCGACGTCGTCCTCTGCCTGCAACAGTCGTGTCGTCAACTTGCGGCGAGAATTCGTGACCGTAATCCACACTGAAAATGGCACGCCAGCCCTGGCCACAGCAGGCAAACTGCGTGAACCCGTCACCTGCCGCTTCATGGCCAGCACAAACCATCCGTTGACCACAAAGCTGCCAGCCATCAGCCCAAAGATCAGCAGCAGACTGTTCCCCGTTACAGGGCTACCACCAGTTAATGCCGCGACAGCAAGCAGCATCATTACGCCCAGAAAGACAAAGCCCTCACGGGGAACCAACACCCGATTGTCGAGGTTCCAGCGTTCGGACAATCTGGCCAGTCGCTGCCGAAAAATCCGTGACAGAATCGCCAGCATCACAAAGAAACCGGCGCCCGCAAACATCAGCCCCCGCACCAGAGCGACATCGCTCGGGAAGTACCACGGCAACACGATTGCCGCCAGCAAACACGCAAGGGCAGACAACAGCTGCACGATTGTCCCCAGCTGAATCGCGGATGATTCGCTGCGAGCCATCTCGATTTGTTCTGGACGGGTGCGAGTCATCGCTGTCCCCGGTGTTGGTTGTGACGGCCGCAGAAACTGGGGCAAACGAGGTCGCTTGCAAATCCTGCCTTCACTCCTTGCGCGCAGATGATCTGCTTCCCAATGAATTCCACCCCGGCTCTACACCGGCGTCAAGTCTCACAAAGGGGCTTTCCGGTTCTGATCAGACTCGCAGGGCTTCGGCTTCCCCACCCAACTCCGCCGCGTACCGCTGCCGCACTGGCTCCACATGCTCCCGCAGAAATGCGTCAACCTGTTCCGGCGATCGGCCGACGTAACGAGATGCATCCAATGCTCCGCTCAAATCCACAGCCGCAAACGCCTCATCATTCCGCAATCGCTCCAGCAGGTCATTGGGACGGCCCTCGCGTTTGACCACGTCGGCGGCGGCCTGACTGTGGCTGCGAATCACTTCGTGCAACTCCTGTCGATCGCCACCCGCCTGGACACCGGCCATCAGAATCTCTTCGGTTGCCATGAATGGCAGCTCCGCGTTCAGGTTGGCGGAAATCACCTGCGGATACACCACCAACCCGTCTGTAATGTTGCGGTACAAAATCAAACAGGCGTCCACCGCCAGCATCGCCTGAGGAATCGCCAGCCGTCGAATTGCACTGTCGTCCAGAGTCCGCTCCAGCCACTGTGTCGCCATGGTGTTGTCCACACCTGACTGCTGGCTCATTGCGAACCGCGACAGCGAACACATCCGCTCGCTTCGCATTGGATTTCGCTTGTAAGCCATCGCCGATGAACCAATCTGAGATTTCTCGAACGGCTCTTCAATCTCCTTGCGGTGCTGCAGAATCCGGATATCCATCCCCGCCTTGTGACACGACTGAGCAATCCCGCTCAGACAGCCCCCCACCATCGAGTCGGATTTTCGGGAGTAGGTCTGGCCGGTAACCGCGTGAGTCGAGGAAAAGCCCATTCGCTCCGTGACCAGCCGATCCAGCTCCTCAACCGCGTCGTGGTTGCCGCTGAACAGACTCAGGAACGAGGCCTGTGTACCAGTCGTCCCTTTCACTCCACGAAACCGCAGAGTCGAAATCCGATGCTCAAGTTCTTCCAGATCCAGCAACAGGTCCCAGCACCACAACGTCGCACGCTTCCCCACGGTGAGTGGCTGTGCCGGCTGCAGGTGAGTAAACCCGAGACAGGGCAGGTCCCGCCACTCCGCAGCGAAGCGGCCCAACTGGTCAATCACCTGAACCAGACGCCGACGCAATAACAGCAAACTGTCCCGAATCTGGATCTGCTCGGAGTTGTCCGTGACAAAACAACTGGTGGCACCCAGGTGAATGATCGGTCGAGCTGTCGGAACCTGATCGCCCCACGCATGGACGTGAGCCATCACATCGTGACGCAGTTCCCGCTCATACCTTGCGGCTGCGTCAAAATCGATGCTGTCCAAAGAGCCTCGCATCTCGTGTAACTGGGCGTCCGTGATGCTGATGCCCAGTTGCTGCTCGCATTCCGCCAGCGCCAGCCACAGCCGACGCCATGTCGAATGCTTGCTCTGAGCTGACCAGATGGCAGACATTTCCCTTGAGGCGTATCGTGTATTCAGCGGATTGGAGTAAACTTCGTGTGACACTGTACCTGTTCCTGTTCTCGCTTCGCTTCTTTGTGATCTGCCCCGCAAATCACACCTGTCGTGTTCTCTACCAATGTTTGGCCGCAAACGACGACCTGCATCGCGGCTCAACTTCTGTCAACGGGCTCCGGGGCAATCCAGCTGTCGCCCCGGTGCCGTGGTCGCGGCGGCTGCCAGCGACCGACCCACCGTGCAGCAAACGGCAATGAGAACTGACACGCAGCATCATTGCCGCCAAATGCAATTGTCTCAGCCCCGCTGACGCCTGCCGGTGAGAATGCCGTCATCCGTCCCGCTGTTTCCGAAACTGCATCGACAGAAAGTCCCAGTCCGGGTTCTGCTTCTGGCAGTGATCCGCTTCCCAGTCCGACTGAAACAGCACTGCAGTCTGGTCGTACTGATCAACAACTTCCCGACTGGATGACAACAACTCCAGAGGCGTGCTGGTATTGGGCTTTTGCTGCACCCACCGGGCAACTTTGTAGTTCAGCCAGCGAACCTCTGTTTCGGTATCGTATTCAGACTGCAGCCGATACCGAACCACATCAAACTGCAGTTCCCCCACGGCAGCCAGTACTGTCTGCCTGACAGATGAGTTGGCGGTGTGGAAGACCTGAATCGCCCCCTCCTCCAGCAACTGACTCAACCCGCGTTCGAATTGCTTCCGACGCCCCGTGTCCTTGCACACCATCATGGCGAAGAATTCAGGGGAAAACTGCGGCAACGGTGGGTAAGTCATCACCTCACCCTCGCAAATTGTATCGCCCAGCAAAAATTCACCGGGGTTCACCAGCCCCACGATATCCCCCGGATACGCCTCTTCCACGGTCGCACGTTCCTGACCAAACACGCGGTGAGCTCGCTTCATGCGAATCTTCCTGCCGCTGCGTGGATGAAACACTTCCATCTCACGTCGGAAGGTCCCGGAGCAAACACGGACAAACGCGACGCGGTCTCGGTGGCGTGGATCGAGGTTGGCCTGAATCTTGAACACAAACCCGGAGAAATTTTTCCCGGCAGCCGCGATGGGACCGCGGTCGCTGACACAGTCTCGCGGCGGCGGGCCGTAAGTCAAAAAGCCCCGCAGAAAATCCTCCACTCCATAATTCGTTAACGCACTGCCAAAGAAGACCGGTGTGATCTGACCGGCGAGGAATAACTCCTCGTCCCACGGTGTCCCGGCTTCACGCAACAACTCAACCTCTTCGGTCATCTGGTCCAGAATTCGAGGAGGCAGTTCAACATCCTGCAATTCTTCCACGCTAAATTTCCGCGACGCCAGCCGACGTACGTTGTCGCGACTCTCGAACAACGACACCTGTTGTGTTTTCAGGTCAACCACACCGTGAAACTCAAAACCCGTACCCAGCGGCCAGTTCATGGGCACCGGGACAATCTCCAGTTTGGATTCAATGTCCTCCAGGATCTCCAGTGTCTCTTTGCCTGGGCGATCCACCTTATTAATGAAGGTGATGACCGGTATTCCTCGCAGTCGGCAAACGTTGAATAACTTTTCAGTCTGACTCTCTACCCCGTTGGCCAGGTCCAGCACCATCACGGCACAGTCGGCAGCAACCAGCGTCCGGTAAGTGTCCTCGCTGAAGTCCTTGTGCCCCGGTGTGTCCAACAGGTTGATTTCGGTGCCCTTGTAGTCAAAGGCAAGCACGGTGGAACTTACGGAAATCCCTCGCTGACGCTCCAGTTCCATCCAGTCCGATGTCGCCCCACGCTGATTCTTGCGGCCACGTACGGCACCGGCAGCCTCAATGCATCCCCCGTACAGCAGCAGCTTTTCCGTTAACGTGGTCTTTCCCGCATCTGGGTGCGAAATAATCGCAAAGGTGCGGCGACGATTCAGCTCCCGCAACACAACCGGATCAGTTTCGCTCATGAATGCCAGCAGACAATGAAAAGATTACAAATCAGTGAAACACCGCGCAGTGCTTCGGAAGTTCTCAAATCGGTCGAACAACGTCAATCAAACCACTTCGTCTGCTGCGCATTCTCGATTGCTGTTGAGATTCACCGCGGATTTGCAATCCTGCGGCACCTGAGTTCGGCGATCGCCCGCAGACCGACGTTTCCACAGGCTTGCCGGACGACTAAAGCTGCTGCCGCAGTCGACGGATCTGTTTGGTAACAATCCGGGGAATGCGTTCCAAAACAGGTGACGCACCGTAACGTGATTCGAAATCCTGAGCCGTCCCAGGTAACGCCTCACAAAGCTGATCACACAGATCCACCGCGGTGCGAATCACCATCTTCGCCTGAATGCTCAGGTCAGCTCCAAGAGATTGCAGGTGGCGTGCAGCGACCTGCCCAGGATCCGTCTGTCCGCCAATGCTCATCGCCAGATGTCGTGAAATGTTTTCGTAGTTTCGAGTACACACAAGATCGTAAAAAGGTGCCAGACGAAGCGACTGATCGTCTTCATACAGCAGTGAGATGTTCTTGCCGTGAGCATCGGCATTTCCGACCAGCAGATTAAACAGGCACCACTTCAACAGTCGCTGCAGATCAACCACCGGAAACGCAGAATGACGCCGCAGCAGATCCGAACACTGCTGCAGTGAGGGTCCGCCTTCCTGCTGGTACTTGGCAACCGGGCTAATACCCAGCGCCTGACAGAAATCCTCCTGATGCAAACGCTCCCAGACACCGTCCACACAGGAACGATCATACCGCTTCACCAGGGCAATGGAGGCCTGTCCCGTTTTTTGCAGCACACTCTCAACCGCAGGCAGACCAATAGCGCGAGCCAGCATGGTCACATAAACTTCGTTCTCCGGGAGATGCGAATAGAATCGAGAACCAAATTTCAGCAGGTGAGTACTGGGGGAATGCCTCAACGGCAGCAGCAGCTTCCCCCCCTGAACCGCAACCGGCAGTTTGTCCTGAGCCCCCGCAAGCGACAGTCGGACCTCATTTCGTCCCGTAACCGCAGCGAATGCATCCGGACTGCCCACAGACCATGCCGCTAACTGGTCGTCAGAAATCTCTTCATACGCACGCTCGTTTGAAGTTTCAGTGCCGCCCTTCACTTCAGACTCAGATGTGATCGTCAAAGCCCCCGCACAGTCACCGCCAATCGCTTTCAAAATCGCAAAGTCGTTCTCCGGATGAACCCCTAATGCCCGGCAAATCTGCTGCCGCACATTTCCTTCCGGCAACAGATTCGCAAAAAACCGATGACTTGCTGTCAGCGAAAACGATCCGTCGAGTGGCAGGGAAACGGA
>JAFMMM010000002.1 GCA_017859815.1 Planctomycetota bacterium
CCATTTATCTGTTTGCCAAACGCAACCTGCGACTGCCGTTCATGGAAGTGTTTGACGGGCCGACATCACAATCCAGCTGTCCGGTTCGTGGCAGCAGTACTCATGCGCCGCAGGCCCTCGAACTGCTGAACGGCAAACTGACGAACGATCTGGCCGCCTCATTTGCGGATCGTTTGCAGCAGGAATGCGGTTCGGACACGAAGGCTGTCGTCAATCGAGCATGGCAACTGGCGACCGGCCGCACCCCCACCTCTGAAGAACTGAAACTGTGCCAACAGTTTCTCCGCGACGCACCTTTGCAGGAATTCGCACTGGCTGTCTTCAACCTGAATGAGTTTCTTTATGTCCGCTGATCTGACTCACCAGCCCCCAACCCTTCGTCGCCGCCCGGCGATGACGGGAATCGGGGCCACCGCCGCGCAAATGCTGGCGACCCGCAACCGCACAACCGCGGAGCAGCCGGGACCGCTCACAGCGACGGCGGCCCACCAGCCGGCCAAAGCTCGCAGCGTCATTTTTCTGTTCATGGCCGGAGGTCCCAGCCAGCTGGAAACATTCGATCCCAAGCCACTGCTGAATGAACTCCACGGTCAGCCCCGTCCGGCATCCTTTGGCGAGGCGAAGTATCAGTTCGTCCAGAACGACGCTCGTCTGCTGGGAACCAAACGGAGATTTCGTCGTTGCGGAGACAGCGGAATTGAGGTCTCCGATCTGTTTCCGCAGCTCGGTCAGTGCATCGACGATTTTGCTGTGATTCGGTCGTGTACCGGGGATCAGGTGGTTCATTCCGCGGCGCAGTACGAACTGTTTTCCGGGCGCACGATTCCCGGCTTCCCAAGTATGGGCGCCTGGTCCATCTTTGGCCTCGGTGCGGAATCGGATTCACTGCCGGCCTACGTGGTTCTGCCCGATCCTCTGGGAGCACTGGAGGCCGGGCAGCCGATGTACATGAACGGCTTTTTGCCAGCGTCCTGTCAACCCACGATGCTGCGTCCCGGGGAACGTCCGGTACTGAATCTGGAATTGCCGCCGCATGTGGAACCGGAACAGCGGGCTCGCACCCTGCAGTTGATTCAGCAATTGAATACGACGTCCGCCAACTCAACGGATACCGAACTGCAGGCTCGTATTTCCGCCTATGAACTTGCCAGTCGCATGCAGCAGTCGGCGCCGGATGTATTTGATCTGACACGGGAAAGCCGGGAGACACTGGAACTCTACGGAGTCGGCAGTCAGCCCACGGACGATTACGGTCGCCGCTGTCTGCTGGCTCGCCGAATGGTAGAACGCGGTGTGCGATTCATCTGCGTCGTTTCCGGCGGCGGCCCGGGTAACATGCAGTGGGACGCCCATGCCGACATTGAGGAAAACCATCTGCGGAAGGCACGAGAAACGGATCAGCCAGTTGCGGCTCTGATGCAGGACCTGAAGCGTCGCGGTTTGCTGGACGAAACGCTGGTGCTCTGGGGTGGTGAGTTTGGACGTTCGCCGGAAGCACAGGGCGGCAAAGGTCGGGATCATCACAATCTGGGATTCACCATGCTGATGGCCGGCGGAGGCATTCGCGGTGGCGTGGTGGAAGGCAGCACGGATGAAATTGGCCTCAACGCCATTGAAAAGCCGCATCACTTTCGAGATCTTCACGCCACAATGCTGCATCAGCTGGGCCTCGATCAGCATCAGTTGACATGGCATCACCAGGGCCGCGACGAGCGTTTGACCTTTCTCGAAGGCAACGTGATTCACAGCATTCTGTGACTGATTGCAAACAGAGACTTTTCGGCCGCACAGCATGAGAGTGAATCTCCCGGCAGTCCGGTGACAGCACGCGGGCAGCCACGCCAACTCTTGCGGACAAAACAACCATGGATGCGGAACGACTGCGGCGGGAAATTGCTCATCAGGCGGCTCAACTGCTGTATCGCAAGCAGGAAAACAGCTTCGTTGAGGCTCGCTGGCGGGCGGCCCGATCCATCACCCGTCGCTATCTGCCAACTGCCGCACTACCAACGGATTTTGAAATCCGCCAGGCTCTCGATCAGGTCATGGGGGAAATCCCGGCCATCTCCGAGTCCGTTTCAACAACTCACAAACGCGATCGCCTGCTGGGTTTGCTGCTGCCTCTGGATCGAGTCCGCTGGAAGTCCCCGGACCACCCGGAAGATGATGTTCTGTTTCACTGCCTGCAGGTATTTGAACTCGCCCGCGATCGCTGCGTCTGGGATCGTGAACTGCATGCCGCAGCCCTGCTGCATGACGTGGGTCAGGCAATTGATCGTGAACAGCCCATTGATGCAGCGGTGGCGATGCTGCAGGATCTTGTCCCCCCGAGGACACTGGAGCTGATTCAGCAACTGGAACTGGCGACATTGGTTTTTCGAGGTCAGGCCGGTGCTCGAGCAACTCGCAGAATTCGTCAGTGTGAAGATGCCGAAACGCTGGAGATGCTGGCCGAATGCGATCAACAGGGACGGATTCCCGGTCGGCCGGTCTGTACGCCGGAAGAAGCCGTGGACTGGATCCTGGAAGATGATGAAACGGACTAAACGTTTCACCGCTTGCTGAGAAGATACGCCGGCCGGATCACCGGACACTTCCAGAAGCGAAGAAGAACAGCGCCGCAGCGGCGCGGCGGGTCTTCAGGCAGCGGTGGTGGCGAACGCTCAGCCTTCCGCGGATGTCGTATCGGTCATTACAGTCTGAGCGGGCTCCTCGTCCAGCCCTGTATCCGACGTCGCGCCGTGAGCGGCAATCCAGGGAGCAATCACAAGCGCGGCTACGGAAACCAGCTTCAGCAAAATATTCAGCGACGGTCCGGAGGTATCCTTAAACGGGTCACCGACGGTATCGCCCACAACCGCTGCTGCATGAGCATCGCTGCCACGTCCGATTTCTTCACCGTTGACTTCAACGCCACTCTCGATCATTTTCTTGGCGTTGTCCCAGGCACCACCAGCGTTGGACTGGAAAATCGCCAGCAGCACACCGCTGACAGTCACACCAGCCAGCAATCCGCCCAGCATTTCACCACCGCCAACAAAACCTACCAGCAACGGGAAGGAAACAGCCATCAGTCCTGGCAGAATCATTTCCCGCAGCGAAGCACGAGTTGAGATGGCGATGCAGGAATCACAGTCTGCCGCAGCAATGGCATCTTCAAGAACCTTACGGTCCTCCGGTGCCCAATCGCTTGTCGGCGTCTCACGATTTTGTCGGTACAGTTCCAGAGCCTGGGCCATCACCGGAACCTCACGGAACTGGCGGCGTACTTCTTCGATCATACTGCCGGCCGCTTTACCGACTGATCGCATGGCCATTGCAGAAAACAGGAATGGCATCATCGCACCGATAAACAGTCCGCACATGACATTGGGTGCTGCGACGTTGATGGTTTTCAGCTGAGCGGTGGTCATGTAGGCACTGAACAGAGCCAGCGCGGTCAGCGAAGCGGAACCGATAGCGAATCCCTTGCCGATGGCTGCCGTGGTATTTCCGACGGCGTCCAGCCGGTCCGTCCGTTCGCGCACTTCACTGGGAAGACTGCCCATCTCAGCAATTCCGCCGGCGTTATCAGCAATTGGCCCGTAGGCATCAACGGCCAGCTGAATACCGGTGTTCGACAGCATACCGACCGCGGCAATGGCGATCCCGTACAACCCGGCCAGGCTGTGGGCACCGAGGATTGCGAAGGCGATCACCAGCATGGGAATCGCGGTTGAGATCATCCCAACGCTCATGCCGGAGATGACATTTGTCGCTGGTCCGGTCACCGACTGGAGAACAATGTCGTGGACAGGTTTCTTTCCGGCCCCGGTGTAGTACTCCGTGGCCAGTCCGATCAGCAGTCCCGCCCCTAACCCGATCAAGCTGGCTGTGAATACTCCCATACGATCCACAGTGATCCCTTCAGGCGACACCCAGCCCGCCGGAAGGACCACAGAAATCAACACCAGACTGGACAGCAGCATAATTCCGGCAGAGATCAGTTCCGCGCGGTGCAGCGCTTTCTGCGGATCAACATTTTCATCCCGTGAAACCAGCAGCGAACCGATGACCGAAGCCACAACGCCTGCTCCACCCAGCAGCAGCGGCAGCAACACCGGGCTGAGCGGATCTGCGTCGGATGTAAACGTGCTTCCGGCGGCAACGGCCGCCCCCAGCACCATCGCGCTGATGATGGCCCCGACGTAACTTTCGAACAGGTCAGCACCCATCCCTGCCACATCACCCACATTATCACCAACGTTGTCAGCGATGGTGGCAGGATTCAACGGATGATCTTCAGGAATCCCGGCTTCAACCTTACCAACGAGGTCTGCACCAACATCTGCAGCCTTGGTGTAGATTCCACCGCCAAGCCGAGCGAAGAGGGCAACTGAAGAGGCACCAAAAGAAAAACCCGTCAGCACATTAATGACTCGCGGCATATCGGCGACAGAGTCACCAAACCACGAAAGAAAGAACAGGAACAGGGAGCTCAGTCCCAGAATGCCCAGCCCGACCACAGTCAGCCCCATGACGGAACCACCGCCAAAGGCCACCAGCAATGCCTCGGTGAGACTCTTTCGAGCAGCATTCGCCGTGCGAACATTCGCCAGCGTGGCAACACGCATCCCGAAGAAACCCGCCAGGCCGGAGAACAAAGCACCTGTCAGAAATGACGCTGCAACCAGCGGGTGTGAACCACTGGACAAACCGGAGAGATACATCAGGCCCGCAACGACCAGTACAAATCCCAGCATCACCGAATACTCGGCCTTCAGAAACGCCATCGCGCCGCCCTGAATACGAGCGGCAATAGCCTGCATGGTCTCATTGCCGGGGTCCATTGCAGCAATCTGGCGAAAACGCCAGAAGCTGAAGACCAGTCCAGTCAATCCGATCAAAGGTACGGCATACAACAACGGGGACATAAAGACTCCGATTTCCAAGCACTCCCCGCTCATTGCAGGTTTTTGAGGCAGACTTTCCTGGGGGACCTGTGAACCAATACTTGTAAAGGAATCAGGTATTCTGCTCTACATCAGCAGGCGCTGAAAGCAGAAGCCTGTGGCGATCTGATCAGGATTTGGCGGAGAAATCGCGGTGACAGCAGTGTGGGAAAACAGCGTAAGAAAAAAAGGAGCAGAGAGGGGCGGGAGTGCATCCGTCTGCTCGATTAGCACGAATTTGCATTCGAGAATTGCGAATGATGATGAAATGTTCAACCAGGTCAACCGGTATCCAAAAGTCTCTTTGACATGTTTGGAAATCGGTGTTTTCCCACTTCGGCTTACTGCGAAATCCCCAGCCGATCAAACAGTTGATTCAGGCCTCGATTCAACTGCTCGTCCGCTCGCTTTTGAATTCGCTGCTGCAGTTGGCGAACACCCGCATCGCGAAGGGCACCCGCAAGGTCCGGAACCGGACGAGTCACCGTTCCCCCTACCGGAATCAGTACCTGCAAATCTGCCGCGGAACGACGCACCGGTAAAGACAATTCCAAAGCCAGACTTTCGTCGAATCCAATCCGTCCGGATGAGGTCAGGGACCAGTCATTCAGCAACAACTGCAACTGGTCGTGCTGCACATAACCATCAGTGACTGTTACCGGGATCTCCTGTCGAGGAAGCTCAAGACTCAAACGATGCAGCGGTGACTCTGCCGTTGAACCCCGCAGGATCCGCTGGCCGGCAGACAGCAGCACCTCCGCAAATTCTCCCGGTTTCGCTTCGAGATGCTCAATGTTCAGCATCAGAGACGCTCGCGAGTCCATTGGCGCAAGCGTTGACCAGTTGAATTCCTGCACTCGTGCAGACACCGTTCCAGTCAGCTCCGTGGACTCGGCGAGGAGTGGGGAAAGACTGGCCAGCCAGTATGTACCGATTTCTTCGCTCAGGCGGATCTGTTCGATGCGGCTGCCTGGTGCCAGTTGCAGTCTGCCACTGCCAAAGTCATATCGCGGTGTGATCGTCATCGTGCCGCCATTCAGACTGCACTGAATCGGGGACGTGCCAATTTCATCATTGCGCAACACCACGTCGGCAGTGCCAGGCCCAACCACGAATCCCGGCATGCGAGCCGAATCCCAGCGAATTTGCGCGGTTCCCTCCACCACGTGACTTGCCGCAGCACTGCCGACGGCGGGACCTTTCCGCAACAGCAGCGAAACCTGGCTTTCACCAGCCCCCTGCAGCTGAACTCCGGATTCCGCGGCGAAGACCTGCTCGCTGAGCCGATTCAGGTCATACTGGACACGGCAACTGAGCGTCCCCACCGGACCGGAGTTGGTCGATTGCAGCGACCCCATGATCTTTCCGGACAGTCCGGGCAGCGCAAAACTTCCACTGGAGATTTCCCACTGCTCGGTGGATTCCAATGCGGTACCGCTCAGAACAATACGGGCCTCGCTGACCTCCAGCACTGACTGTGCAGACAATGCCCGATTCACTCCTTTCGGAGATCGGGCAAACAGGCTTCGGCGAACAGGTGCCGCAGGAGTGACCAGCACCGACAACTGCAACTCCCGCCCCGGCAGTGAGCTCACTCGAGCAACAACTTCGGCAGCGGGTGAGAGGATCGGGAATCCAGTCAAATCAAACAGCAGGGGACGCAGAGTGGCTGAGTGAGACTGCAGTGATACGGTCCCCGCAAGACACTCCGGAAAAGACGCCCGTGGCGTAATCAGCAGACCGGGCGACTCCATCCGAAACTCGGCCGAAGTGATGGCCGACGGCCCCAACTCATACACGTCGCCACTACATTTCAGAAGTGCATCCAGTTGCAGCGGCTCGCTGAGGGACAACGACGGCAGCTGCAACAGAGAACTGAAGTGGCTTTGCAGTGAATCCGGATTGACCCAGCCCTGCAGCTTCCACCATTCTCCCTCAGGAGCCAGTTCCAGCTGGCCGAATTCTGCCGACGCTGCAATATCGGTGAGCACGGGGCGGTCATCGAGCCACCCACCTTCGATACTGACGGCGACGTCGGGAAGTGTCAGCTGACCGCCAACCGGCTCCAGCAATCTCATTCCAGTCGCTGAAGCGGTGGCCTGCCACCCGGAGACAGACTGGTTCGTTTTGGTTGTCACGGAGACGGCGACATCACCGGACCGGAACGGCTGAACTCCCAGTGTGCGCAATGTTTGTGGAATCCCGGTGGACAGCCCCGTCAGGCTGCACTGAGCTCTCATTTCGAAAGGACGAATCGAAACACCACCGCCCCACGGAAACTCTCCATTGCCAAATAAACTTAACAGTTCTGATTCGATCATCAGACTGTCCAGAAGAACACCATTTTCGGACAAGGCGAAAGACCCGCTGGCCACGGTTGCCCCGGGCCGCAGCCATTCGTCCGCTGACCAGCTGTGATCTCGAAATCCCGGTTCAGCAAGATCGAATTTTACACGCCCGGTCACATTCTTCCCAAACTCTGACGGCTTTAGCTGCAGTTCCACTGCGCCAGTCGCCTGCCCCTGCAGACCAAGCTGAATCCCGAACAGACTGAGAAACGGCTGCAACAACTTCAGATCAACATGATTCAGACTGACGAGCAGTTTTTGTTCTGCGCTTCCCGCGACATCATCGCTGCGAATTTCGAGCGAAGAAATAACGCTGTCTGGTGTCTCCGGAAAGATCTCGTCGTCGACAGGCGACAGCAGTGGCGTGTCCGACAACAAATCGGCCGACGCTGTGCGCATCAAACCCGAGGAGATTCGCGAGTTTCCCGTCGACAACTGTTCCGGAAAAACCAGCAACCGCAGTCGGGGCAGCAGATAATTTCCCGCAAGATCTGAGATCTCACCATCGAAACCACTGAGACTGATGATCTGAGTTCCCGCCAACGGTGCTTCTGCGGGAACCCGCAGCAGCACGGTGGTGTCACGCAGCATCACCGACCAGGCCGAATCGGATTCCGGCTCATCTGCTGAATCGGTCGCGGCAATCCAGCGTCGCAGCGGCTCCGGTAGCCAGTCTGTGCGATCAGCGTCGATTGGCCCCAGCCTCGCGGATTCGACCTTCAGGCTGATTCCGTTTCCGCCGCTCACAAGGATCTGCCACAATGGCTGATCCGCCACAATCCGCTTCACGGTCAACAGATCATCCGGTGCGATCAGTTCCGACGACTGTGTCTCGGCAGAATTCTCGATTGCCGACTCAGCATTCGCAGCAACCGAAAGACCACGAATTTCGGGCGGGCTCCACCAACTCAAAGTAACGCTGTCGAAAGCCACAATCCCACCCAGTTCCGGATCAACGGCTGACAACAGGAGTGGAGCTGTTCCGGTCAGACTGATGATCTGCGGTGCGGTGCACAGGAGCACGCCGGCGGTCACCACGAATTTGGTCAGGAAAAGTACACGACGCAGGCGCGTGCGAGTCGACGCATAGCTGCCGGATCCGGAATCCCGAGACGGCTGTAAGTCTGATGGTAGCGCGACTTTCACCATGGCACAGTCCGCAGCTTACAGCCCCATTTCAAGGATCGGGATTTGCTGCGGAGATTGAATTCCGGGGCGAGACAATGCCTCAGAACACCTGACGAAGAAGTTCAGAAGAACCGCAGTGATTCACTTCTTCTATCGGTCGGATCAGGCACGAACAGCCAGAATCAGCGGCATCCCCCCGCATGGATTTGTATTGCGGCGCGCACGAATTCCTGAGAGGAGAGCTGCGGAAAATAGGCAGGCAGGCCCAACCGGGAAGCTCAGCGAGTCCGGGAAACCAGAATGGACTGCTGATATCGCAGCAGTGGCACCTGCTGGATACCGGGCGACTGCGAAAGTTCTTCCCAGCGACCGATCAGCACCTGATCCTCCGGCGTCAGTCCCATCGTAAACTGGTGCTCGGCGCGCAACAGCCGTCCGGACGGATCGTGTTGCTGACGCTCTACCGAAACCGGTACGCGAGCATGGCGCCGCAGTGCGGCATTCACAACCATCCGGGGCTCGGGAAACAGACTTCCCGGATGCAGCACGGAGTTCAGTTGAGCAGCCCAGTCTCGATAGGCCAGGTATTCCTCCACCTGCTCCGCATTCTTCCAGTCGCGAGTATGCACACGGTAGCTAAAATGAGACGCCGAAAGCGTGACCATGCCGCTGGCCGCATCATATTGCTCCCTGAACTCAGGCTGCAGCTGAAAACGCAGCAGCTCCCGGTCGGCCTCCCGCCCCGAAACCAGCTGGGGATCCTCAAGCAGCTCCTTCGTGCGGCGGACACGATGTTCCATCTGATGACGGATCTCGTCAAACGAAACGGTTGTGGACAGTTTGCGTTCCGGATTCAGGACAATGCAGCGTTTTCCCGCCGGATCATAAATCACCAGCTCATCAGCAGCAGCCACATAGTCGTAAATCCTGCCGCTGTGACAGAGCGTCAGACTGGAGCCAATGTTCTGATCCTTCCCTGTCGCCTGTTTGGCAAAAACCTGGGTTGAAATTCGCAGGCCCTGAGCAGCGCAGAAAGGCAGACAGTTGAGAATCAGGAGGACATTCAAAAGGACTCGCAGCTTCATTCCGGGCGGCTCCGCATGAGGGCAGTAACAGCAGATCGAATCCGAAACCAGCGGAATTCATTTTCTGACCTGCAGCAACAGGCTAATCCGAGAGAACGGCGTGCCTCAACTGCGGTTTGCCGGTGGTCGTCGAGCAAAGCACGGAAATTCGTTGGACGAGCTGTGAAAACGGCAGACTCTGCCGATTTCCATGTTCACTCGAATCTCGACCCGGAGCCGTAATCCGCTTCAACGGAAGACGAAGCATCTGCAGGGCCTGCTGCACCGCCTGCAGACGCTGCCTCGAACTGGTCGCGAGAGTCTTCCGCAGGCTGCTGCGGATCTACCGCAGGCTGTCGGAAGATCAGCGGACGGCTGGATACATTAGCTGACGAGACAGGACGCAGAAGAATCATTTCGGGATCTGACAGACGATACGCTCTGGCTACTGCCGCAAGCTCCCGCCGGCGATCCGGATGAACACCATCAAGATCATGGGCCATGCCAATCACCCAGTGCGGATCCTGCTGCACTGCACGCGACATCATCGCAGCATACAGTGAGACTTCGAACAGGTTGCGGTCCATCAGACTGTTGGTCACCGGCGACAACAGCTTCGCCAGTCCGGCTACTCCCACTGAAGGAAAATGCACGAACACATCCCCCGTTTGGCGCACGATATGTGTCCCCCGCTGATGTCGCGTAAACACGGTCCGAAAACGAATCAGCGCCGATGCCGTCAACGGCCTGGGAAGCAGCACGTTGCGGTATTCGCCGGAACACACAAAGACGATCTCCTGATCGTCCTGATACAGAATCTCTGCAATCCCCTCAGAGCCGTCACTGGCCGACGCCGAATACAGCTGCGGCCCGGTCTGCAGCATCTGAAATTCCGAGATTCCCATCACTCGCCAGGTACTCACAGCCACATCCGGATGCTTCAGAAGATAGCTGTAAATTTCGTGATCAATGGCGTAGTCCAGCTGGGGCAGGCGACGGAACTGGGTGCACGAATTCACAATCTCTGCAGCTCTGGCCCGATTTGCACTCGACATCCGCTGCCATGGTATACTCGCGGCCGCCTGTTTTCTGACGTCCCCGGAAGACACGCCTTTGTTGACGATTTGAATTCCCGCTCGGGTCATCAGGTCTTCGTGCTGGTCTGCCTCGGTCTCGCCCGGCAGCAACAACAGTCCCGCCAGCAGCCAGCAGAACTTCAGTACGCCGATGTGCGGACCGACAGTGCAGCGAAGTGGCATGACATTTGTCGTGCAACCTGTGACCATCGATTTCCCCCGGAGCGACTGACCGAAAACGCAGTCGTTTCCCGTGACGTGCGAGACGCTGAGCGAGAGACTGCAGGCACGCTGTTGAGCGTGGCTGACAGAAACCCGGCAGACATTCCGAAGACCTGGCTGTGCAGGCTGGTCTTCGCGCAATCCGTCCAGTCGCGTCGCTGGCCAGTCGCTGTGCTCCCCCCCTGGAAACCAGCTGGCCGTTGTACCCCTGCAGAGAGATCGGAAATCCGGAGCGCTTTATCAACGGCAATTGAGGCCGTTGGTCGGGAAACGGGGTGGGGATCCTGCGTTTCCAGGTCCGTCCAGCAGGACATGCCGGTTGAAATGAAAATCGCCGGAGCAAGATTCTCAATGTGGCACTGCAGGAATTCTCGCACCGGAGACCTGTGCGAATTCCTGCATCTTCGGTCAGCAGCAAGACAATCGACGCGGCATCGTCCGCATATTCCGCATCTTTCCCCCAGTGTGACATTCGAGGGGTTCTGTCTTGCCTGACACTCCCGTACCAAACTGCGCCCGGGGCCCAATTATCTGCTAAACTCTCGTGTGACTGCACAGCCTCGTTACATTGTTCAGGCCATCGCCTGAACGGCCTGTGCCTTTCTGCCGCTCCTGCCGGCAAAGGCTTCGACGTTCACCGCATCCCTTGAATTACTTATCCTCATGACAGCGCCGTTTCCTCCCGTCGAAGACCAACTCCGCATCATTCGCCGTGGAGTTGAAAAAATTGTCCCCGAAGAAGAACTCCGGAAGCTGTTGCAGCACAGCTTCGACACCGGCACCCCACTGCGAGTGAAGTATGGCATCGATCCGACCGGGATTGACGTTCACCTGGGTCACACTGTTCCGCTGCGGAAGATGCGACAGTTTCAGGACCTCGGACATCAGGCCGTAATTATTATCGGCAATTACACAGCCCTGGTGGGCGATCCGAGTGGCCGGGATGAAGCCCGCAGTAAACGACTGACGGCAGATGAGGTTGAAGAGAACGCTCGCGATTATCTGAATCAGGTTGGCAAAGTTGTTGATCTGAGCAAAGCCGAAATCCACCGCAATGGCGACTGGTTCGGAAAGATGGAGTTTGCCGACGTCCTGGCTCTTTGCGGCCGTGTGACGGTTGCTCAATTACTGACTCGCGAAGACTTCGCCAAACGCTACCGTGAAGAAAAAGCCATCTACCTGCACGAATGTCTGTATCCGGTCATGCAGGCGTGGGACAGCGTTGAGATTCGCTCTGATATTGAGTTGGGTGGCACCGAACAGCTCTACAGTTTTATGCTGGCTCGCGATTTACAGACGCAGCAGAACCTGCGTGCTCAGGTCGCGGTCATGTCCCCAATCCTCGTAGGACTCGACGGCGTCCGCCGGATGGGGAAAAGCCTTGGCAACTATATCGGGATCAGCGAACCGCCGTACGAAATGATGAAGAAGTTCATGCAGCTTCCCGACGCGGTGATGAACATGTATTTTGAATTGCTGACGGAACTGCCTCTTGATGAAGCAAAGGCGTTACTGGCCGGACACCCAAAGGAAGCCAAGGTCACGCTCGCAAAGCAGGTCATCACTCAGTACTACTCGGGCGAAGATGCCACTGCCGCTGCGGACCGGTGGCAGGCCGAAATTGGCGGCTCCGCACTGCCTGCAGATATTCCTGAACAGGAAGTTCCGGCAGAGTTGCGAGAGCAGGGAACTGTGGCCGCTTTTGTTCTCCTCGGCAAAGACGGGCTGGGTCTGTGCAGCAGCAACGGAGAAGCCCGACGCCTGATTTCCGGAGGTGGGGCAAAGCTGGGAGAAGACAAGATCCCCATCACAGATCCCAACCAGCAAATCGAATTGCAGGACGGATTGCTGGTCTGGGCTGGCAGAAAACGTTACTGCCGCATCAAAATGCAGTAGCCCTGAAATCCCACCACAGGACAATGACTCAACAGGACAACGAACAAAAAGAATGGACGAATCGATGTCGCAGATTCAGTCTTCCGAGCAACTGTGCACAACACGCTGTGTTCCGTGTGAAGGCGGTGTTCCACGAATGACAGCCGAACAGGCTGCCGAACAATTACGAGTCCTTGACGGGTGGTCACTGAAATCGGAACCCGATCGCCTCTGCAAGGAATATCGAGTCCGGGATTTTCAGGAAGGACTTCTGTTCTTCAATCGAATTTGTGCAGTTGCCGAACAGGAAGCCCACCACCCGGACCTGCACCTCGTCAGCTATCGCAATCTGACTGTCGAAATCTGGACGCACGCCATTCAGGGGCTGTCACTGAATGACTTTATTCTGGCGGCCAGAATCGACCAGTTGCCGGTGGAGATCGTTCCCGCGAACGGGTAGACGGCGGGCGGCAATCGCAGTGACCGGGGCCCCCTGAAAACGAAGCGGTGTCACGACACAGGCTCGATGGAGGTTCGACTGCCGGATCTCCCGGCTCTGCGACTTGCAGAGCTCGGACCGCACGTCACAATCCCCCCTTCTGCAGCGAGAATTGATTTTGTGCGCGGAGGAGTGACGATGTCTGAGTTCCCGGTGATGTGTGACGTGACGCAGCGTTTTCAGACACCAACCCTCGAAGACGTCCCCGCCGCAGTGCGAAGTCAACTGTGCGGACTCAACCTGGCCAGCCGAATTCGCCCGGGTGACACTGTGGCGATCCCGGCCGGCAGCAGAGGAATCGCCAACATCGGGGCGATCCTGAAAGAGATCGTCAGTCACTTTCGTGAGCTTGGTGCGAAACCGTTTCTTGTCCCGGCAATGGGCAGCCATGGCGGGGGTACTGCCGAGGGTCAGGTGCGGATGCTGAAGTCTCTCGGGGTCACACCGGAAAGTACTGGTGCCGAGATTCGCGCCACCATGGAAACGGTGATTGTGGCGGAAACTGCCAACGGGCTCCCGGTTCACTTTGATCGCTTCGCCGCCGAGGCTGATCATGTTTTTGTGGTGAATCGCGTCAAGCCGCACACGCGTTTCGTTGGACCGGTGGAATCCGGCCTGCACAAAATGATGCTCATCGGACTTGGAAAACACGCCGGCGCACTGGTGTACCATGCGGGCATTCTTTCAATGAGCTTCCCGGAAATCATCGCCTCCGTCGCCGAGCGAGTCCTTGACGTCTGCCGAGTTTGCGGTGGACTGGCAATCCTCGAAAATGCACTCGATGAAACCGCCATGGTGGAGGCAGTTCAACCCGAACACTTTGCTTCGCGTGAGCCGGAACTGCTGAAACTTGCAAACCAGTGGCTGCCACGACTTCCCTTCGAACACGTCGACCTGCTGATTGTGGATCAGATCGGCAAAAACATCAGCGGTGTCGGAATGGACGCCAATGTCGTGGGCAGAAAATTCAATGATCACGCTGCCACAGACCAGGACAGTGTTCTCTGCCGGCGAATCATGGTCCGTGGCTTAACGAAGGAAACAGGCGGCAACGCAACCGGAATCGGAATGGCAGAATTTACCACCCGCAGGGTTGTCGATCAGATCGACTCAAAGATCACTCGCATTAACTGTCTGACCGGCAATCATCCGGAAGCAGCAATGATTCCGATCACATTCGACAACGATCGCGAAGCTGTGGCCGCTGCTCTGACAACCATTGGGCTGGTCAAACCTGCAGAAGCCGCAATCGTTCAGATCTCAGACACGCTGCACCTGAGTCGGATTCGCGTTTCGGAAGCTTACTTTGATGCTGTGAAGCAGCACGAGCGTCTGGAATTTGCCGGCGAACCGGAACCCTTCCCGTTGGATGCCGAGGGCTGGCTGCGCGGTGTCCCGCTGCACTGACCCGGCGTCATCGAACCGGCACAGAGACTGCAGTGTCTGTTTTCAGGCGGCGGATCGAATGTCGGTAGAAGCCCGGGAATGCTGATGCTCCCTCAGCAAACGCTCTGCTTCCGGTAACTCCGGAGGATCATCAAAGGATCGTCTCCCCGCCGCAATCTGAGCAATGGTCAGAATGGTTCTGACGATGATTCGCAAATCACCAATGAGTGACTGCTTTCGGATGGAGACCACTTCCATCGCCAGTTTGACAGGCAGCAGATCCCGCAAATAGGCCGTCTCAGGATCCACATCGGTTCCCATCAGATGCATGTGCGTCGTTCCATACACGCTTCCTGCACTGGCCAGGCCAGGCTTAACTTCCAGCGACTGCATTCCCAGAGCATCGTAGTGTTGTTCAACAATCGAGGGATCTTCCGGTCGCGGTCCGACTATCGACATCTCTCCGCGGAGGACATTCCAAAGCTGGGGGAGTTCGTCGATCTTGGTCGCCCGCAACAGTTTTCCCAGTGGATACACCCGCACATCACCATGACCGGTAATCACACTGCCCTGTTGAGGTGCCGCGTGCATCGTGCGGATTTTGTACATCACAAAAGTCCGGCCGCCTCGCCCGGCACGTTTTGCGCGATAAATAATCGGCCCCGGGCTGCAAACCCGAACACCAACGGCTGACAGCAGCAGGATCGGCGAAAAGACGAGTAACGCTGTTGCTGCAAAAAGGACATCGAAGATTCTTCGAGACATGAATGGATTCACTGTCAACATGGGGAACCGTGATCAACAACTGTAACAACAGGACAAAAACAGTCCCGGGGCAGTATACTTTGAACTTGTGCAGGCAGAGAAGACGTGTTTTCTCCGGCAGCGAACGGCAGTCGCATCAATGCGATTCGGCCGTAGTCGATTCATTATGGGCAGGATGAGCAGCGGAATGGGCGAACGTGTTGTCCTTGCAATGAGTGGTGGAGTGGACAGTTCGGCGGCAGCCGTGCTGTTGCACCAGCAGGGCTACGAAGTGATCGGACTGTTCATGAGATCCGGTGAATCAGCCCCCGCATGTGCTCTGCCGTCCGAACAGCTTTTGCCCGTAATGAATACTCGGCCAAACCGTCAGGGATGCTGCAGTGCAGATGATGCCGCCGACGCAAGACGCGTGGCAGACCGACTCGGAATCCCCTTTCATTCGCTCGATTTCCAGGACGGATTTCGACGGATCAAGGACTACTTTGCAGATGAGTATCTTGCCGGTCGAACACCCAACCCCTGTGTGCAGTGCAACAACTGGTTGAAATTCGGTCGACTGTGGGATTTTGCCAGGCAGGTGGGTGCACAGAAAATCGCCACTGGCCATTACGCCCAACTTCAGGACACGATCGATCCCACCGTACCGGCTCTGCTGCGCGGCAGCGACCGCAACAAAGATCAGTCGTATGTCCTGTTTGGAATTCGCCGGCAGTTGCTGTCATCCGTCATGTTCCCACTGGGCGGCTATGAAAAACCGGAAATCCGCAAACTTGCAGCCGACTCCGGCCTGCGAGTGGCGGACAAAAAAGACAGCTACGAAATCTGCTTCGTCCCGGACAATGACTACGCCGGCTTCCTCAAACGACATCGTGAGTTTTCCGGAACCTCAGGAAACTTCACCGATCTCGAAGGGAACATTCTTGGCACCCACGATGGTTTCGAACGATTTACAGTGGGGCAGCGCAAAGGGCTGGGGATTGCCTTCGGCGAGCCGCGGTTCGTGATCCGCATTGTGCCGGAAACCTGTGATGTTGTTTTGGGCAAACGCGAAGATCTGCAGGTCAGTACCTTTCAGGCTGTCGATCTGAACTGGTTGGCCGACCCACCCGATCAGGACCATGAGATTTTGGTTCAGGTTCGATATCGCCACGACGCGGTTCCATGTCGCGTCGAATCCTCGGTGGAAGACGGTGGCAGTGTTATCGTCACACCTGAACAACCGGTCTACGGCGTGGCCCCCGGACAGGCCGCCGTCTTCTATCGCGGCACACGAGTCCTTGGCGGAGGCTGGATTCGCAGCGCCGCAGTGTTGTAATTCGGCCGGCAACCAGGCACTGCAGACCAACTGCCTCAGCTGGTATCGCACTACTGACTTCCGGATGCAGGAGTTCCCCTCGTTTTATTCATCCCGCCTGGGGCAAATCAAACAGTCTGGCAAACCGCAGCAGCACCACAGCGCGAAGGTCGGAATACTCTTCCGAATCAAAGTCACCATCATCGATCAGCTGCCGGGCCGCCACTCGAGACTCCTTTAAGAGGTCCAGATGCTTGACGGGGTCGGCATATTTCAACGGCATTGCCCCGCTCTGACGCAGCCCGAGGATATCCCCTGGCCCGCGAAGTTCCGCATCCAGTTCTGCAAGTTGAAAGCCGTCTGTTGTCTCGGTCAGAGCTGTCAGGCGTCTGACAGCATCTGGTGTTTCTGATTCTGATACGAGGAAGCAATAGCCCTGAAAATTGCCACGACAAATGCGACCGCGCAGCTGATGCAGCTGTGCCAGTCCGAATCTTTCGGCCTGCCGCACAACCATGATTGTCGCATTCGGTACGTTCACCCCCACTTCAATCACAGTCGTCGACACCAGGACATTCGTCTCACCACTGCGAAAACGATCCATCACCTGATGCCGCTGATCGCGATCCATCTGCCCATGCAACAGGTCCAGTTTCAGCTCTGCCAGTTCACCGCGACGAAGTTGCGCGTACAACTGTTCGGCGGACGCTGAATCCTCCTCCGACTGCCCTTCCACGCGTGGACAGACAACGTAAGCCTGGCGACCTGTTGCAACCTGCTGGCGTACAAACTGCCAGACTTGATCTTCTTCAGCCTTGCCGGTGATGCGAGACGTAATCACTTTTTGCCGTCCCGGGGGAAGATCCCGAATCAAAGAGACGTCGAGGTCGCCGAATTGAGTCAGGCACAGACTTCGGGGAATCGGAGTCGCCGTCATCACCAGCACGTGCGGACTGAATTCGGCGGTGGAAAATCGCGACCTCTGACGAACACCAAAGCGATGTTGTTCATCGATCACCGCCACACCAGCCTGATGGAATCTGACGCTGTCCTGGATCAGCGCCTGAGTCCCGATAATCAGGTTCATTGACCCATCCGCAATCTCCGCCAGCATCTTCCGACGGTGCGCAGCGGGCATTCCCCCCAGCAGCAGCCCTCGTCGAACCCGGCTTCCCGCGAGCAGTTCGTCAAGCGTCTCCCAGTGCTGCGTTGCCAGAACTTCCGTGGGCGCCATCAGAATTCCCTGATGACCGGCAGCCACGGCAGCCAGCAATCCATAGGCAGCCACCGCGGTTTTTCCCGCACCGACATCTGCCTGCAGCAGGCGGTGCATTGGATGAGGCTGCCTGAGATCCCGAACCAGATCCTGGATTGCATCTTCCTGTCCAGCCGTCAAACGAAACGGAAACAAGCGCCTGATTCGAGCATCCACTCGAGCCGACACGGCAATCTCCGGCGATTCGAGCCGCTCGGTCATTCGTCTCCGCAGAGCCAGTCCCAACTGGAATTCCACAAGGTCCTGCAGGAGAATGCGACGACGCCCCGCTTCCCATTCTTCAAGACTCGTCGGCGCGTGCAGTGACCTGACCGCTACGGCAAGTTCAGGCAGCTGCAAAGTTGTCCGCAGAGCTTTCGGGAACGGATCGGGGATGAAATGCGCCAGCGACATTGCCGCCGCGTGCGTCATTTTCCGCATACCTTCCATCCGAATCCCCTCAGTCAGAGGATAGCGTGGAAGAATTCCCGCCAGCTGATCAGGTTGCTCATCTTCATGCAGCGGAGTAACGCTGGGATTGTTGAACTCCCAGCGTCCTGACCGACGAGCAGGTTTGCCGCGGAAAATGAGCCGATCGCCCTCCTGAAAACGCTTATACATCCATGGCTGATTAAACCAGACACCGCGAATAAAATGCCCGTCACAGTTCAGCACCACTCCGGTCAGAGTACGTCCTCCTCGCAGGTGCCGCACATCTCGCTCTGCAACGGTGCCAAATACCGCCTGTTCAACGCCTGCCTGCAGTTCAGGTGCAGTGCAGAGTTGGGAGTAATCATCGACGGAGGTAGGAATATGAAACAGCAGCTCGACTGCTGTTCTGATGTCCAGTTTCTCCAGCAGCCGCGCTTTGATCGGCCCCACACCTTTTAGAAACTGCACCGGCATCCCCAGCGGATCATCCGGTGAATCTTCTGAAGGGTTGTCGCGGGGCCGTTCCGGCATGGCATTTGGACTGAAAAAAGACTGAAAACACGAATCAACTGTTGGCAACCGAAACCACGTCTGGAGAGACCATGGCACATGGAAAGACGCAGTCTGGTGGAACGATTGGGGACATTCGGATGGCAGCACCCGCAGGATCGCTTGTATTCGAGATAACTTGTTGACAATTCAAAGGTTAGTGAAGGGGAAGATTCTAGCGAATTGAGAAATTTTGCGGCAGTCTGAGGTCCAGGAACGGTGCTGCCGAAGCCAGGATTGTCGCTGGAAAGACTGGGAAAGGTTGTTTTCCACAATTCTCAGCGTCACAATAATACTGAGACCTGAAGAGAGCCGGCGAATATGAAGCGTGCGGCTGCAGTCTCCACGTCGTTTGTGCCACAAAATTCGGGACGCTGCCTTTGCATGCGGCTTTCGCGGGCTGATGTGGTTGCCGGTCAAAGATGACACTCTGCCGGGAACCATGTTTCCCCACACAACGATTTGGGCTGGTAGTGATTCACTCACCAGAGCACTGTGACTGGTCGACTCCCGAGTGCGCCGTGCGTGCCCGGGACCGGCGAGATCATCATCAGGCAAGGTTCAGTTCTGACTGAACTTTTCCCGGCCTCAATGTTCACCGATCAATAACAGCCTTAGCGATCTGGAACAGCTCACCGGGGAATTTATTACGTTGATCCCTGTGCAAAGCATCAGCCACATGTTTTTCGTTCGTTTCCAATCCACCTGCAGTGAAGTTTCTTCGCTCACAACTGCACGCGACTCTGGTCCGCGCAGGGGTTGGAATCGTGTTGGAGCTGCGGCGGGGAACAAACGCAAACCTGCAGCCAGGCAACCCGTTCTGCTCAAACGCTGACCGTCCCCGAATGCGGGAGGATCGAGAGTCAGCATCATCTGTCAGTGTTGATGCGCTCCCGACAGCCCGAGCGGGAACTGAGGATCCACTGTGATCCCGTCAGCAAGAGGCAGCAATCAAAGGGGCGTCTGGCGACCGGAAGAAGCGGCTAAGATTCAAGAGAATAACGAGGTAGAGAATGATGGAAGATGTGCGTGGCAACCAGTACCCGGCAGTTCAGCGGCCTTCCTACGGAGCACCGGAAAAAACCGGCCTTTATGATCCGGCCAATGAGCACGAGAACTGTGGTGTAGGGTTTGTTGCGCATATTAAAGGCGAACGCAGCCATCAGATCGTGACGGACGCAGCGATCATGCTGCAGCAGATGGATCACCGTGGCGCGTGCGGATGCGAATCAAACACAGGTGACGGGGCCGGCATGCTGACCGCCCTGCCCCATCGGTTTTTGCAGCGCGTTGCATTGGAAGACCTTGGGGTCACTCTGCCGCAGGCGGGGCAGTACGGAACCGGCATTGTGTTCCTGCCGCGTGAGCAGGATCAGCGGGATCACTGTCGCAAGGTTGTTGAGGAACTGATTTCCGCCCAGGGTCAGAAGTGTCTTGGCTGGCGTCCGCTGCCGGTGGATTTCGAGGGTGCCGACATCGGCCGCACGGCACGCGACTGTGCCCCGCATATGGAAATGCTGTTCGTGGAAGCTGCGGACGGACTGGATCAGGAAGCATTCGAACGACAGCTGTTCATCGTTCGCAAGCTGGCCAGTCATCGTCTGCGCGGCAGTGATCTGTCACAGGCGATGCTCTTTTACATCTGTTCGTTGTCCACAAAAGTCATTATCTACAAGGGAATGCTGACATCATTCCAGGTGATGCCATTCTTCTGTGATCTGCAGGCGGAAGATTACGACAGTCACCTCGCGATGGTGCACTCCCGCTTCGCCACGAACACCTTTCCGAGCTGGGACCGTGCTCAACCGCTGCGATTCATGTCGCACAACGGTGAGATCAACACGGTCAAGGGCAATTCCAACTGGATGTTCGCTCGTCAGGGAATCATGGAGAGCGAGTTATTCGGCGACGAGCTTTCCAAGCTGTTCCCGATCGTGGAGCCGCATACATCCGACTCGGGCTGCTTCGATAACGCCCTTGAAATGCTCTACCACTCGGGACGAAAACTTCAGGAAGTGGTCATGATGATGGTGCCGGAAGCATGGCAGAATCATCAAACGATGCCCGAATCAAAACGCGGCTTTTACGAGTACATGAGTGCACTTCAGGAGCCCTGGGACGGCCCTGCCTCCATCTCCTTCACCGATGGTCATTACATCGGCGCTACGCTGGACCGAAATGGGTTACGACCAAGCCGGTATTACGTCACCCGCGACGACCGCGTGATTATGGCCAGCGAAGTGGGTGTTTTGCCTGTTGATCCTGACAATGTGCTGTACAAGGGTCGCCTGCAGCCGGGCAGAATGTTCCTCGTTGACTTCGAAGAGGGTCGAATTATTGATGACCACGAACTGAAGTCCAAAATGTCTTCAGCTCGACCCTACCGCGACTGGGTCACAGAGCAGCGAATCCAACTGGAGGAGATTCCTGCTGCCGCGTGTCCGGATCAGCTCACCGGACAGGATCTGCTCGCACAGATGCAGGCGTTTGGGTACACGTCCGAGACCATGCAGTTTCTGTTGCTGCCGCTCCTCAAAGCGGCTAAGGATCCCATCGGGTCCATGGGCAACGACGCGGCACTGGCATGTCTCAGCGACAAACCACGCATGCTGTATGACTACTTCCATCAGATCTTCGCACAGGTCACCAATCCTCCGATCGACTCAATCCGCGAAGAAGTGATTATGTCGCTGGAGTGCTATATTGGTCCGGAAGCAAACCTGTTGAACCCGACCGCGAAAAGCGCACACCGTCTCCGACTTCCCCACCCGATCCTGACCAGTCCGCAGACGGCCAGCCTGAAGGAAATGAACTACCGAGGCTGGCGAACGAAGGTGGTGGATATCACCTATCCACGCAGCGAAGGACAACATGGACTCCGCCCTGCCCTCGATCGAATCTGTGCAGAAGTTACGGCGGCAATCAGCGACGGATACAGTCTGGTCGTTCTGTCCGATCGAGCGTGCAGTAAAGACCGAGTCGCTGTCAGTTCACTGATGGCGACCGGTGCCGTGCACCACCATTTGGTCCGCCATGAACAACGCACACGAATTGGGCTGCTGGTGGAATCCGGGGAAGCACGCGAAGTTCACCATTTCTGCCTTCTGATTGGCTACGGTGCGGATGGGGTTAATCCTTATCTCGCGCTCGATGCGCTTTCTGACGCCAGGGCAAACGGTCGGCTTACCGAGGACTGGGATGAAGAAAAGATCATTTCCATCTACCGCACCGGTGTCGCGCGTGGCATGCTGAAGGTGATGGCCAAAATGGGCATTTCCACACTGCAGAGCTACAAGGGTGCTCAGATCTTCGAGGCACTCGGTCTGTCCCCGGAGGTCATCGACTTCTGTTTTGCCGGCACACCAAGTCGAATCCGTGGAGTTGGCTTTGAAGTCCTGGCAACGGAATCGCTGCTTCGTCACGAGATCGGATTCCCGGGTAATGCCGAACTGGCGCTGGAAGAACTGCCCAACTCCGGACTGTACGCATGGCGTCGTCGCGGTGAACATCACGCCTGGAATCCGCACACCATTGGTCGGATTCAGCAGGCAGCTCGACAGGGAGACAAGGGTGCGTATCGCGATTTTGCGGATCTCGTGAACAAGGAAACAACGAGAGCCTGTCACCTTCGCGGCCTGTTGAAATTCCGCGCTGGCAATTCAGTCCCGCTGGACGAAGTCGAACCGGCGTCAGAAATCGTCAGGAGATTCTGCTCCGGTGCGATGAGTTACGGATCCATCTCCGCCGAATCCCACGAAACGCTCGCGATTGCGATGAACCGTCTGGGAGCCAAGAGTAACACTGGTGAAGGCGGTGAACAGTACGATCGATTCAACCCGATGGAAAACGGGGACTCTCGACGTTCCGCGATCAAGCAGGTCGCATCCGGGCGATTTGGAGTCACTTCGTGGTATCTCACGAATGCTGATGAAATCCAGATCAAGATTGCTCAGGGAGCGAAGCCAGGCGAAGGCGGTGAGTTACCGGGACACAAGGTCAACAAGGTTATCGCCTCAACACGGCTGTCTACGCCGGGTGTTGGATTGATCAGTCCGCCACCCCACCATGATATTTACTCCATCGAGGACCTTGCTCAGCTGATCTACGATCTGAAGAACGCAAATCGGCGAGCTCGAATCAGCGTCAAACTCGTCTCTGAAGTAGGTGTCGGGACAATTGCATCCGGCGTCGCCAAGGGCCACTCCGACAACATCCTGATCTCCGGTTTCGACGGAGGCACCGGTGCTTCCCCGCTGACCAGCATCAAGCATGCAGGTTTACCGTGGGAACTGGGTCTTGCCGAAACACATCAGACCCTCGTCATGAACGATCTTCGCAGTCGTGTTCGCCTGCAAACGGACGGACAGCTGAAAACCGGACGCGACGTTGTGGTCGCTACGCTGCTGGGTGCTGAAGAGTACGGATTTGCCACCGCGCCGCTGATTACTCTGGGCTGCATCATGATGCGGAAGTGTCACCTGAACACCTGCCCGGTCGGTATTGCCACTCAGGACCCTGAACTCCGAAAGAAGTTCCAGGGGAAACCTGAACACGTCGTCAACTACCTGTTCATGGTGGCTGAAGAGACGCGCGAAATCATGGCCGAGCTGGGTTTCCGCACCATCAACGAGATGGTTGGCCGCGTGGATATGCTGGAGCTCGACGAATCAGTATCACACTGGAAAGCAAAGACACTGGATCTTTCGCCGATTCTGACACCGGCGGAAAAGCCACATGCAAACGTACAAACGTACTGCACGATCGACCAGGACCACGCGCTGGATACTGTTCGCGATATGGAACTGCTTGAGAAGTGTGAGTCTGCTTTGAAGTCCGGAGAATCAGTTCGGGTGGAAGTCGATGTCATCAACACCGATCGCTCCTTTGGCACTATTCTCAGCAACGAGGTCAGTCGTGCTGCCGGGGCCGATGGCCTTCCTGCAGACACCATCCATATCAAGGCTAATGGATCGGTGGGACAGAGTGTTGGAGCGTGGCTGGCTCATGGTGTTACCATCGAAGTTGAAGGGGACGCTAACGACTACGCCGGCAAGGGACTATCGGGCGGTCGCCTGATTGTGTACCCGCCGAAGTCTTCCGGGTTCAGGGCCGAAGACAACATAATCATCGGCAACGTCGCGCTTTACGGAGCAACTTCCGGTGAAGCTTACTTCAGTGGTATCGCGGCCGAACGCTTCTGTGTCAGAAACTCCGGTGCTGTTGCTGTCATCGAGGGAGTGGGTGACCATGGACTGGAATACATGACCGGAGGCCGTGCCGTGGTGCTGGGACCAACTGGTCGCAACTTTGCGGCAGGAATGTCCGGTGGTGTGGCCTATGTCTTCGATCCCGATCAAAAGTTCCTCGTCAACTGCAATCTCGAAATGGTCGAACTGGAACCCGTCACAGAGGAAGCCGACGTCGCGGAACTTAAGACGATGATCAGCAATCACGTGCAGTATACCGGGTCTGCCGTTGGCGCGGATATTCTGGATCGCTGGACCGAGACCCTTCCACAGTTCCATAAGGTGATGCCTGTTGACTACAAGCGTGCCCTGCGTGAACTGGCTGAAGAACAGGCAGCCGAAAAGTCATCCGGCTGACCGTCCACGCGACAACTCAAACGAAAACAGCCCGGGGCACCTTCAGGGTCCCCGGGCTTTTTTTTGCTGGCCCGGAATCGCGGTCTCCGGGTATCAGCAGGTCACGTCTGCAGGTCTTCGAAACTGCACCTGAATGCTCAGTCAGGCCTGCCACTTCCAGTCAGTGCGACCTTTCATGTTTTGAATACACTCCGCGGGCCATGCTCCACTCAACAGCTTCAGAATGATATCGGCCCCC
The DNA here is from genome assembly GCA_017859815.1 of Planctomycetota bacterium. Lineage (GTDB taxonomy): Bacteria > Planctomycetota > Planctomycetia > Planctomycetales > Planctomycetaceae > SXXK01. The sequence continues at coordinate 24,666 of JAFMMM010000002.1, forward strand.
ATCTCCCACGTGGCATCATGGGATTCGTGGTCAAGTCCGGCCACGTGTCCGCTGGCAAGCACATTAGGGAGCTGCAACAGCGGACTGGAAACGGGCAGCGGTTCCACTTCGAACACATCCAGACCTGCCGCAGCAACCTTTCCGGACTGCAAAGCCGCAATCAAAGCCGGTTCATCAATCAGGGGACCGCGAGCTGTGTTGATGATGATCACACCATCCTTCATGGTTCCGATGCTCTGTTCGTTGATCAGATGATACGTCTCTTCCGACATGGGCAGATGCAGGGAAATGAAATCAGACTGCACGAACAGATCCTGCAGCGAAAGCAGATCGATTCCGTGGTCGGCAGCAAACTGCTGCGGTGGAAATGGATCATAGGCAATCACTTTCATCCCCAGCCCGACGCCCCGCACTGCCGTCGCCTGACCAATGCGGCCCAGCCCGACCAGTCCCAGAGTGCGTCCCCAGACACGCGGCCACGGGTTACGGTTCCATTCTCCGCGACGAGCCTCCTGATCCAGAGCTGGAAAGCCACGGCTGGTCGCCATCAGCATGGCGATCGCATGCTCGGCCACGGAGTGATGATTACAGCCGGGAGTTGTCGCAACCACGATGTCGTGTTGCTCACAGGCAGGAACATCAATCGCATCGAAGCCCACGCCGGCGCGAGCCAGCACACGCAGTCGGGGACTGTTCTGGATGACGGATTCCGGGTACGGTTCAGAACCGGCGATGATTGCATCGTAGTCTGAGATGGCTCTGGTAAGCACGTCGGCATCCCAAAGATCAAGATCACGATCGACAACAGCACATTCATGCCCCGCTGACTGCAGCATCTTAAAGTGAGGACCGCTTTCAGCATTTAGTGCTGTGCAGAGAACTTTTATCATGGTCATTATCTTTTCAAACTGTGGGATTTGCCGGAAATCCAACCGACTGCCGCCGACAGCAGAACAGTGGACCGATGCAGCTTTGCGTCGCCGTTGCAAGTCCCCATCGCCGCCTGCTCTGGAACCCTGCAATGCGGAAACTATCAGCCAGAATGATTCACGGCAAACAGATTGCAATTCAAATCGGCGATGAATCCCGCTGCGGGGAATGCGCATGGCTTGGAGTCAATCCGGACGCCTCAGAGACTCTGAACCTGCCGTCAGAAGTTCGCAGGCTCTTCCGTTACTGGATGCAGCAATTGCTGCAGCTGCGGGAGGGTGCCGAAACATGGCTGCCCTATGACTTTGCCGATGAACAGACCGGCTGGATCTGTTTTCGTCGGGAAGGAAATCAGTTGCTGGCGGTTTGCGGGACGGCGGCTGTTGAGGGCTGGGAAATCTCGCTCGAAACATCCCGAACCGCTGCGCCGCAGGGGTTTCGACCGGATGAACCGCTGCACGTGCAGGAGTTCTATCTGCCTCGAATCATTGCCGATCTGCGAGTGGCTGTCATGGACTTGTCCTAACCCGCTCTCAATCGCATCGGTTTGGTTTTGGCATCCACCGGAAACAGGTAACATACGAGCACGCTGGCCAGCCCCGGCCAGACCACGTGATGCCGGAAAACCTGTTCATCTGTTTGATATCGGAACTCACATGCGGCCATGGATTCTCGCTGAAACAAATTACGATTTTGTGAAGTCCTGCGACTATCGGGTTGCCGTTCTGCCGATGGGTGCCACGGAACCTCACAACCTGCATTTGCCGTACGGCACCGACACTCTTGAATCTGAAGCGATTGCGGGAAGGGCCTGCGAAGCAGCATGGAATCAGGGCGCCCGAGTGGTGATGCTGCCGGCAATCCCATACGGCACAGAGACGAATCAGAATCAATGCCGCCTGTCCATGAATCTGAATCCCTCCACGCTCGGTCTGGTGATTCAGGATCTTGTGGAATCACTGGAAGGCCATGGAATCCATCGACTGTTGATCCTCAACAGTCACGGCGGCAACGAATTCAAACCGCTGCTGCGCGAACTGCACGACACAACTTCGGTTCGGCTGTTTCTTTGCGACTGGTTTCGGGGACTGATCGGCGATGTCAAAGGAGACATCCTGGAATTCTCTGACGATCACGCCGGAGAGATGGAAACCTCCGTTGCACTCGCATACTTTCCTGAACTCGTCCGCCGCAACGAAGACGGCAGTCTGGCGGCAGACGACGGAGCCACCGCAGACACTCGATTTCAAGCGGTCAACGAAGGCTGGGTTTCCATCACGCGTCCGTGGCATCTGCTGACAACGAATACCGGTTCCGGGTATCCTCATCGGGCATCCGCGGAAAAAGGGCAGCAGCTGATGCAGGTTATGGTGGAACGGCTTTCCGGTTTTCTGGTTCAGTTGGCGGACGCAGAACTGGACGACCGATTTCCATTCTAAGAAACAGATCGCCCACGGGGGGTGAATCAGGCAAACGCTGCGGGGCAGAGCAGAGGTACGGCAAGCCGCCGGCCATCACAACGACTGGCTATCAACCGGATGCTGGCAGCGATTATTTTCGGAGCACAATGATGTCAGAAATCGATGTCTATAAAGAGTGGCTGGGAATTCCTGAGGGGGATCGTCCTCCCAATCATTACACACTGCTGCGACTGGTACTGTTCGAAGACGACATTGAAAAGATCCGTGGCAACTATCGCAAGCTCAATGGACACGTGCGTCGTTACGCAACCGGTCAGTATCTGAAGCAGTCGCAGGATCTGCTGAATGAACTGGCGAAAGCCATGCTCTGTCTCACCGACCCGGCCGCCAAGGCAGAATATGACACCAGCATGGGACGTGAGCCCGACGGAGGTGGAATCGATCACCCCTCCACAGTGCTGGAGTTTCTCGCTGCGCGGGAACTGATTAGTCGAGTCCAGATTGGTGAGGTAGAGAAATTTGCTGATGCTCGCGGACTTTCCCACCGAGATGCTGTCGTCCAGATGAAACTGGTCGAACCCCTCGATGCCTGTCAGGCACTGGCTTCTGAACTGGGAAGGTCATGGGTGGAACTGGAAGAAATGCTGCCGGATGACAGCGTGCTTGACATGATCCCCCGACGTGTGGTCAAGAAACATTCCTGTCTGCCTCTGTTTGAGGATCGCGGCTACATGCTGGTTGCCTGTTCAGACGAACCATCCATTGACCTTGAAGAGGAGATTCGTCTGCGCTGTTCCATGCCAATGCGACCGGTGTTGGCCTTACCCCGCTCCATCAACCAGGCCATTGCGAAGTACTACGCGCCCGGGGCCAGAGACGAAGCGGCAACCCCCGATTCTGTCGACGAATCGATCGCAGCCGGCTCCGGCGGAAAGAAGAAAAAAGCCGCTCCACCAAAAGCAAGGGCGCGCTCGTCTGCCTCACCGCTCACTGACGAGCAGAAACGCGAACGTCTGATGCTGACGCTGATTGTCACCTGCTGGTCCACGATTGGAACCGTCGGACTCATCTACTTTCTGAACAATCAGGAGGTGTCGCTGCTGCACGCTGCACTGGGACTGATCGTAGGGGGGATCGTGTTTGGTCTGATGAAAACCTTCTACGCCCGCTAGGCAGATTTGCCGCGGGGCAGGGCAGTGTGCGGGCTCCGACAACTGCGCCGTGGAGCGCTCCGCCGGGATCGGTGAGATTACGTGACAGACCACTTCCCTGTGGCAGGCAATGCACTGCTGCGTCGAACGTCACCTCGTCAACAGCCCGGCGGTATGCTGACAAACAGTCGATCAGAATCCGGAAACCGGTGACCACCCTGGATCATCCGGGGAGATGATCGAGAATCCATCACCGTAGATATCGGGCATCCCGGGATTGAAATTGTCGAAGGGTTCGAATCCGTTGTACTGGTTGCCGTACGGGCTGTAGGGATCGAAGTCCATCCCACCACCGTAGCCGTAGCCGTATCCGGACGCGTAGTAGCTTTGCGACATCGCCTGGTAAGAGTTTGCCAGGTCGCCCATTTCCTTGTTCAGCGCTGTGCTGACGTTGTTGAGGCCGACAATACCGCCGATCACAAGGATCGTCACAACCAGCACCATTTCGGCTGAGATCAGGAAGCCGTCATCCTCGCTCAGAAAGCGGCGCAACAATGAATACATGGACTACTCCGCCGGATACGAGCTGGAGAACAGAAAACAGAGCACTCGTCGAATACTGCAAAGCAAGCGCAGACGAGCAGACACCCTTGTGGTGTTTCGGCAGAATCTGCCGCTGAGTTGCGTCCGTCACGGAAGAACATCGTGTCTGTCAGCTGGGTCAAATCCGAAGCGTTCGGTTTTGCAGAGGCTGTGCACAATTCCAGTTACGGCTGACTCTTCCGGTTTCAGCGACTTTACGCCCTGCCGGAGAGTCCCTGGATTGGGTCGGTTCGCTGCTCTCAGGCAGCATCCTGCTCTTCGCATTTTGGACCAATGGATCGTGATCCATCCTGCGAACGGGCCTTGAGGTCGAACAGTCCAAAGATCTCGGACGCATTCAGGCTCAGAGAACGATTCCCATCCCCGTCTCCGTCGCCCAGCACGGCTTCAAAGAGTTCCCGTTTCTCGCGCAGAACACGGTCAATTCTTTCCTCAATCGTGCTTGTTGAAATAAACCGGGTCACAATCACCGGATTACGAACACCAATTCTGTGCGCCCGATTGATCGCCTGATCTTCGATCGCCGGATTCCACCAGCGATCAAACAGGAAGACGTATCCGGCAAACTGCAGATTCAGTCCGACGGCACCGGTACCGTAACTCATGAGCAGGATGTGAGCATCCGGATCTTCCTTGAACTTCTGCAGAATCGGCTCCCGTTTTTTCACCGGCACACCACCGTGATAAACGAGAGGATTGAACTGTTTCAATCGTGGTTCGAGCCAGTCTATTGTTTTTGTCCACTGGCTGAACAGGATCGCCTTGCCTCCACTGGCGGCGATTTCTTCCATGTCGGCAGCCAGACGTTCCAGTTTGGCGCTTTCCCCGGTCAGCGGGTCATAATTGCAGATCTGTTTCAAACGCAGCACCAGTTCGAACACGTGCCGTACGCTGATGGAGTCGCCAAGTTCATTCAGCTGAATCACGCCTTCTTTTTCAGCGATGCGATAGGCTGCAGTCTGAGCATCCGTCAGCGGGAGGTCGGCATCCCGGTCAATACGCGGCGGCATATCCTTCATCACAAGATCTTTGGTTCGCCGCAGAATATAGCGATCAGCCAGGCGGGACAGTTGCCGCATATCCGGACAGCCCCGCGGCGGCACAACTTCCATGAATTCAAACAGCGCCCCCAGCTCTTCCGGACGATTTTCAATGGGCGTCCCGGTAAGTGCCCAGCTTCGTCGGCGAGAGATTGCACGCGCTACTTTCGCCGTATTGGAGTCTCGATTCTTAATCCGCTGCGCCTCATCCAGCACAACCAGGTCAAACCGTGGCTGGTCGTCTTCCGGCATTTCAGAGAGGTCTCTGGTCACCAGTTCATAGTTGGCAATCAGAATGGGAACTCCCGGCATCTGCCACAGCATCCTGCGACGAGATCCGTTGCCTTCAACAGTCACCACAGGCAGTTCTTCAGCCCAGGTGCGAAATTCTCGCTGCCAGTTCGGGATCAGTGGTTTGGGGCACACCAGCAGGATTCGCCGCACTTGTCCGCTGCGCAGCAGCAGACGAACCGCAGTAATGGTCTGCATCGTCTTTCCCAACCCCATTTCGTCCGCCAGCAAGGCCGCCTGACTGGAGAACAGCCAGGCGATTCCCTCGTACTGATACGAAAAAGGCTCAAACGGCATGATCAGTTCCTGCCCGGCCAGCCACGACTCCAGTGGCGGCTGCAGCAAATAGAACAGCCGATCCTGCAGCGACAGTGCATCCGCAGGGGGGCGAATTCGTGTGGGCTTCTGCTTTTGCTCCCCACTGTCGCCAGCAGCCTTCGGACTCGGCGGACTGATCTTCTTCAGCTGTACTCCATCTGAAGTTTCCAGCTTCGGCTGTTGTTCCGGAACAAACTCCATGCCGTCCGGCAGTGTGAGGCCAATACATTTCAGCGGGATGCGCCGCGGTTTCCACTGCGGCACGCAATCCACCTGCAGGTCAAGCGGTACGGAAACGGTTTGAGGAGTTGGAATTCGACTGAGGGCGGGATTGAATCCTGTCTGAACGAGTTGTGGCGACGAGACTTCTTCCAGCAGGCTGAAGGTATCGATCGTCACCGGTTCGGGATTATGTTCCGGTTTTTCGTTGTCGAACGAACTGGATATCGTCAACCGATTCCCTCCATGGTCGAGTCGTCAATCTGCAGCGTCATTGATCTGTTCAACGCGAGAACACGGTCCGTACTGTTTCCGCCAGCGCTTCCCGAACTCGTTCCAGCGGCTCTTTCAGGTCTGCAGAATCCGGTATCAGGTGCTGTCGACTCTTCAGCGACTGTGCGTCCGCCTGATGCCCTGAATGAAATCTCAGCAGACTGTTACCAACCCGCACCGGACGATCATCGCTGTTGGGTTCCGTATCAGTGCTGAATGTTGCGGAATCGGTCTGGTGCGCATCTGCACCACCTTCATCTTCCGCCAGCGCGACAGGAATTGCGGTGTGATTCCGTAACTCCAGCAGCAACGGATCGCTGGTGATCACAACACCGGGCTTAATCGAAACGCGATTCAGAAGGGTGCCGCCAATCAACTCCCCCAGCAGCCACGGCTTCAGTGACTCACCGAACAGGATCTCCTGCGTCCGGTTTGGACGGACCGGCGTTGTGCATTGAAACTCCAGTGGTCGCCCGCTGTGATTCGTCACAAGCAGGCCGCCAATGCGACCACGACCATCAATCTCGATGGTCTCGAGGAAGCCCAGCCGCAGCTGATTATCCTGCCCGGATTCCGACATTCCGGTCCCGTCCTTTTCCGAGGAAAACCCTCGTCATCCTGTTCTGCTTATCCCATCGTTCACGATCCCAGCCAGCAAACCAGCAGATTCTGCCGGTGTGTGTGGTGAGGCACGCTCCGCGGGATTCGTTTTGATTCCAACACGTGGATGATCGTCGCGTGAACCCTTCGGGCTTTAGAACTTGTGCCGGTGAGGAGGTCCTGGCGCGATTTGAGGTGGAATCCACCTCAAAAAGACTGATAATTCGGGCCGCTGTGTGGAAGCAGAGGTGAACAAGGGGGAGGTTTCCCGACGTGACGGTTCTTTACTCGGTTGATCAATTCCTGCTGCATGAAACGGGCGACCACCCGGAATCTCCCCTCCGACTCCAGGCAGTGCACCAGAGGCTGGCGGGAACAGCTCTGCTCGCCAGTCTTCAGCAGGGCGAATGCAGGCCTGCGACGCAGCAGGAATTGCGTGCTGCTCATACAGTGGAATACCTGCAACAACTGGATCACTTTGCGGCATCAGGTGGAGGTCGAATCGAAACGGATACGGTCGTCTGCGCAGCATCTCCCCGGATTGCACGCCTTGCCGCGGGAACAGCGGTGAATGCGGTGCAACAGGTCATGACGGTTTCGGACCCCACCGCATTTTGCCTGATGCGTCCTCCCGGACATCACGCTTTGCGAGATGGCGCGATGGGATTTTGCCTGTACAACAACGCGGCCATCGCCGCACAGGCGGCAAAACAGCAGTACGGACTGGAGCGGGTCCTGATCATCGACTGGGACGTTCATCACGGGAACGGGACTCAGGACAGTTTCTACGAGGATCCGACAGTCGGATTCCTCTCTTCGCATCGATTTCCATTCTATCCGGGCAGTGGTGCCGCATCAGAAACCGGCAGCGGGCAGGGGCTCGGCACAACCTTTAATCTGCCGCTTCGAAACGGCAGCTCACGGCGACAAATTCTCGACAGTTTCACTGCTGTTCTGTCCGACGCGGCGGATCGGATTCGTCCCCAGCTGCTGATCCTGAGTGCTGGCTTTGATGCACATGCAGAGGATCCCGTGGGCTCACTGGGACTGGAAACTGAGGATTTTGGGATATTGACGGACGCTGTTTTGGACGTTGCTCAGACTCACTGCGGTGGCAAAGTCGTCAGCCTGCTCGAAGGTGGCTACAATCCGGCTCGCCTCGCAGAATGCGTGGAGCTGCATTTGCAGTGCCTGAGTAACCGGGGGCAGAACAGTCAGGGCTCCTCTGCCGCTTTCAGCAACTGATCCGTGCAGAACAGGCATGGTGCCGGAAAAAATCAGCCAACGGGATTCAGTCTGTCCCACGGAACTGCAGTCCGTCTGGACTGTCGCAAAGCATCGTTCATCAACGGGAATCATTTTCATGTTACAGGGTTCTGTCGATCGCAGCTTTGCCGGCTGCTTAACGCTGCAGGTTTTGATACTTCTCAGCGGCCTGCCGCAGGATCACGCCATCGCTCAATCGGAACAGACGGTGAATCACGCCATCGATTCCGTCACCAGCCGACGGGAAAACAGCTGGCAACTGGCTCAGAAAATCTGGACTGCCGCTGAGCCCGGTTATCAGGAGGAAACCTCGGCCCGGTTGCTGGCGGATGCCGCCGAGGCCGCAGGCATGCGAGTCACCTTCGGGGTGGCAGAGATTCCCACGGCCTTCACCGCGGAATTTGGCAGTGGGGAACCTGTAATCGGAGTCATGGGAGAATACGACGCGCTCCCGGGTTTGTCACAACAGGCCGTCCCGGAACCCCTGATGCGGGAGGACACCCACAACTGGGGGCACGGATGCGGTCACCATTTGTTTGGCACAGCGTCACTCTCAGCGGCCATCGCCATTGCGGAGCAAATTCGTGAGGGCCGACTTTCAGGGACGATTCGCTACTACGGGTGCCCGGCAGAGGAGGGCGGTTCTGCCAAGGTATTCCTTGCCAGGGCAGGTCTGTTCAGCGACTGCGCTGCAGTTCTCCACTGGCACCCATCCTCGATGAACACGGCGGGCGACCGGTCCAGCCTCGCTCGAATTGCAGTGAAGTTTCAATTCAGGGGGAAGATGTCGCATGCCGCTGGAGCCCCTGAGTTGGGGCGTTCATCGCTGGATGCGGTGGAACTGACCGCGCATGCTTCGGAACTGCTTCGGGAACACACTCCCGAGGGCAGTCGAATCCACCATGTGATCACAGCCGGTGGACTGGCTCCCAACGTCGTTCCGGCATTCTCAGAGATCTACTTTTACGTTCGTCATCCGGATGGCGAGATTGTTCGATCGCTGTACTCCCGCCTTGAAAAGTGTGCGGAGGCCGGCGCATTAGCGACGGAAACAGAGCTCACGATCCGATATGAGGGCGGTATTCGTGAAATCCTGCCGAACAGAACACTCAGCGAAGTGTTGCGTCGCAGGCTGATGGAACTCAATGATCTGAAATATGATGAAGAAGAGATCCAGTTCGCTGCCAGACTTCGGCAGCATCTCGACTTTGAAGTACCACTCACTGAACTGGGGCGGGTCGAGGATGTTGCTGGTGTTGTCGGCATGGGCTCCACTGATGTCGGCGACGTCTCCTGGGTCGTACCGGTCAGCGGATTTACCACGGCCTGCTGGGTTCCAGGCACACCCGCTCACTCATGGCAGGCAGTGGCTGCAGGCGGGATGACAATTGGTGAAAAAGGTATGCATCTGGCGGCAAGAACTCTCGCTGCCGGACTGGTTGATTTATTCACCAGTCCGCAGACCCTGCGGGAGGCGAAACAGGAGATGCAAAGCCGGCTGGGAGGAAACTCATGGAAGTCTCTGATGCAGCCCGGCCAGCAGCCTCCGCTGGACTATCGCAAAGCCCCCACGCCCGGCGGTGAGTAGGTTTCTGAAGTCCATGCGGCTCGCACAAATCCACTCGGGAGATTTCCTGCGAATCATACGGTGATCAGTCGGGAATCGACGACCGGTCAGCTAGACTGCAGACAGCAGTGAAAGCCAGCCTCCCGCCGCGCCTGACAGCCATCGCCGTCAAAACCCAGACATTGAACAGACAAGCCCTTCAACGGCAGAATTCACCGATGACATCCCTGAAGATTGTCCCTCACCCGCATCCGGCTCTACGCTGGAAATCCCGTGAAATCAACCGTATCGACGCTGAATTGAAGCAGATGGTTTCGCAGATGTTCGAACTGATGTACGAAGCCAGAGGCGTGGGCCTGGCAGCGAACCAGGTCGCGCTTCCTTACCGTCTGTTCGTGATCAATCCGACCGGCGACCCGGAAGAGACCGACCAGGAACTGGTCTTTCTCAATCCGCGAATCTCGCGACGGCGAGGAAGTGAAGAGGGTGAAGAAGGCTGCCTCAGCCTGCCCGAAGTGCATGCACCGGTGATCCGTGCCACTCACATCACCGTGGATGCATTCGATCTCACAGGGCAGCAGTTCGAAATGGAACTGGAGGACTTCCCGGCTCGCGTGATTCAGCATGAGTACGACCATCTCGAAGGTGTCCTGTTCACCGATCGAATTGCCGCCGAACATCTGCAGGAAGCACAACCACTGCTGGATGACCTTGTTGTGCAATTTCGCACCATGCAGGAATCCGGCGAAATGGCGGCAGATGACGCCCTTGAAAAAGAACTTCGTCGACTGGAAAAGCTTCGCACCTGAGGTGCCTCTGGTGCCACCAGTCCGACCTGATATGAACGATGGTTTCAAGCCATCACTGCCTGTAGAAAGAAACGGAAGAATCGATGACTCAGTCAATTTTTGACCTCACCGGCCAAACGGCTGTTGTTCTGGGTGGAACCGGCGTACTCGGCGGGGGTATGGCATCAGCACTGGCTGCTGCAGGGGCCGCTGTTGCCGTTGTTGGTCGAAGCGAAGAACGCGGTGCACAGCGAGTCGCCGAAATTGAAGCTGCAGGTGGGCGTGCCATTTTCCAGGCCGCAGATGCACTCGATACCCAATCACTCCAGCAGGCCCGGGACGCAATCAACGAGAAGATCGGCCCGGTCTCGGTATTGGTTGCAGCCGCTGGAGGTAACCGGCCCGACGCCACACTCCCGCCTGGCAGTAACTTCTGCGAACTGCCGCGTGATGCATGGAACGGCGTCTTCGATCTGAATCTTGTCGGTGGTGCACTGCTGCCCGCTCAGGTCTTCGGCGAAACCATGCTCGAACAGGGACGAGGCAGCATCATCAATATTGCATCCATGTCCGGCATGATCCCGCTCTCGCGGGTCGTCGCTTACTCGGCCGCCAAAGCTGCTGTGATCAACTTTACTCAGTTCCTTGCTCGGGAGTGGGCGCAGCGTGGTGTCCGCGTGAACGCGATCAGCCCGGGCTTTTTCCCGGCAGAGCAGAACAAGAAACTTCTGTTTCAGGATGATGGCAGCTACACAGAACGAGGACAGCAGATCATCGGGCACACCCCCATGGCTCGTTTTGGTGAGGCACAGGAACTTGCTGGCGCCGTGGTCTGGCTGGCCGCTGAAAAAGCTTCATCCTTTGTCACCGGTCAGAATATTGTCGTCGACGGTGGTTTCTCCTCAACCACGATCTGAAGCGACTGTTCTGTGGCCAACGTTGCGCATCAGGAGGACAGCGAACGTCGGTACCGACAGATTCACAGAGAGCGATCATGGAGGACAGTGATTTGTACAGGCTTGAAAACAATGTCCTCACTATCTTCGGAAACTGATTTTTCCGGACTGAAAACAGGGAAGCAGGCATCACGTGAGCTGCGACAGGCAATTTCTGATTGCGATGCAGTTCAGGTTCAGCGGCTGTGGCGGGAAACGACTGCTGATCCCGCCGAAAAAATTGCCGCCGGCTTGATGGACTGCGGACTTGCAAGTCTGTGGTCCGTTGAGTGGAGTCCGCTGACGGACCGCGAGCGAATGCTGGCCAGTCAACTGGAACAGCTGTCACCTGATCAGATCTCAGCTCTGCAAAACGGTGACCGCAGGAAAGACGCGCGGCAACTGGATGCAATCCTCCAGGAATGGATCGGTACGCAGTCGCTGATCGTCACTGGCTGGGAAGCGGTGGCTGTCGCAGAAGTGCTGATCCGCTTTGGAGCGCACGCAGCCCCGGAACTGTATGTGTCATGTTTATCACGGCTTGCCGAAGCCGTTTATGGCGCAGGAACAATCGACGATCCTTTCTCTGTAGCCGAGACTGGTTCGCCAACGACTCTGCGGGAAAAACTGATGGTGCTGACCCCACGGGCTGAGGCACCCCATCTGTGTTCACTGCTGCTCAACCCGCTGGGGCGCAGCTCGAAAACACAGAAGTCTGCTGCCGGGCGAATCACCGAATTTCTCAGCCAGGCAACCGACGCGGATGGCGTGCCGCACGCCGAAGTCATCGATCGACTGCAGGAACTGCTGACGCCACTCGCCCGTGCGACGCTCTGGGCGGATTCATTTGGACAGACTTTGTGGGAAGAATCCGATCTGATTCGCCTGCAGAATCTGACAGCAAGAACCGGCGTGATGTGCCAGCCTTTCCAGGGCAGCGTCAGTCCGGATCAGGCTGCGCCAACCGAATTGCGATTCCCGCGGCAGCCCCTGCGACTTCTGCTCCACGTCTGTGAACCCGGATTTGCTCCGCGACTGAACAAGTTGCTGGACCGCAGCGAAACGATCGTGAGTGAAGTTCGGAAGGCTGGCAAACACCCGCTGGTTTCTGACGAGGATGGTGAAGATCCCACATCTGCAGTCCTGCGTGCTGCATTTCAGTCAGATCATTCCCACGTCGCGGTGATGAGATCATCCCTTCGGTATGATGCAGATCTGATTGTTGTCAGCTGGCAGGAAGGCAGGGTGCGGCTCCGGATCACGACCGCTGGTCGAACAATTATCGACGGCGTCTGGGACTGGTCCGCACGATGGAATAATGAGGCTGTGGAATGTCCTGAACAATGGAAATGCAGTTGCTGGTTTGAGGATCAGGACTGTGTCTTCGTGGAGCTCGAGGGAGATTCCGCAACCGGACTCCGCTGTTCTCGCCAGATTATGCTCTCAAATCGAAAACACTTCTGCATCTTGACGGACTCGGCAACATCCGGGACGGACGAGCAGACTGTGCAGTTGACAACAGCCCTGCCGGTGGCGTCTGAAAGCACATTCTTCCCCGACACAATTACCCGCGAAGTACTTTTGAATAATGGAATCGCAGCTGTCCGCAGCTTCCCGCTCTGGTTGCAGGACGATCGGATTCAGCATGACACTGGCCAGTTCGTCGAACATGACGGACAACTTGAATTATCAGGAGCCGGGCAGGGCGGTGTCACAATGCCCCTCGCACTGGACTGGAGTCCGAAACGGCGATATCAGCCTGCGGACTGGGGTCGTTTGACAGTCACCGAGGCAGGTCGCGTCTGCGGCCCGCATCAGGCATCCGGCTTCCGTGTGCGGACTGGGCGATTTCAGGTTATGCTTTATCGCAGCCTGATCACGCCTGACGTTCCGCGAGCGGTGCTTGGGGTTCATACGGCCGATGAAACTCTGTATGCGCGCGTGAGGGGTGTTGACCGTGACTTCAAACCAATTGTCCAGGTGGAAGCATCGGATACCGCCGATTAGATCGCGGCAGGGATTCCCGCTTCACATCCGAAATCATCCGAACGCCGGAGAACGAGATGCTCAGAGACCACTGCTTCAGAACGATCCTGCTTGCTGCAGTCATTTTGACACTGAATGGCACACTGTCGGCAGATGATCCGTTCCCCGCTCCCGCAGGTATGAAACTGGTCTACAGCCATGACTTTGAAGACCACACCATGGCTCGCTACGAGCCGACGGACTCGTCCGCATGGAAACTTCAGCAGGACAGTAAGAATGCCGTCGCCTCGCTGATCAAACGAAACAGTGACTTCAAGCCCCCGCATCGATCCCCGCTCAATCGCACTCTGATTCGGGACTTGACGGTGGACAGCTTCGTCATGGACATTCGGTTGCAGTCGACGATCCCGGACTATGGTCATCGCGATCTGTGTTTATTCTTTGGTTATCAGGATGACGCTCATCTGTACTACGTCCACTTTGGAAAACAGATGGACGATCACGCCAATCAGATCTTCATCGTTAACGATGCTCCTCGAACAAAGATTTCCACATCGACAACAAAAGGAACACCCTGGACAGACGATTGGCATCAGGCTCGCATCGTGCGTCTCGCAGAAACCGGTGAGATCAGGATTTACTTTGATGATCTCAGCAAACCGATCATGACAGCAACGGACAAATCCTTCCCACGCGGTCGACTGGGTTTTGGTTCGTTTGATGACACCGGCAATTTTGACGACATTCGTATCTACACTCCGACACCCTGACCTGTCCCCCCCTTTAACGCTCGGTCCACAGGAACGCAAACTGTGAAATGGATCTCCGCTGACCAGCACGATCTGGTCCCGGCGTCTCATGAAGACCCCCGCTCCCCTGGTGTACTCAAACGCGTCCTCGCAGGTCGCGAAGACTTCCAGGCCGGGCATGTGCAGATGCTGAATTGGGCTGTCCTTCCTGGACTCTCCTCGTTTCAGCCACACTACCATGAAGACATGCAGGAGATCTTTGTCATCATCAGCGGCTCGGTCGAAATGACCGTCAGCGGAGAATCACGTCGTCTCAACAGCGGTGACGCCGTCCTGGTGGACCCGGAGGAGATCCACGTGATGAGGAATCTGCTGGAAACGGAAGCGGAGTATCTTGTCTTTGGCGTCTCTTCCGGAAAGGACGGTCGCACAATCAACGTCAACAGCAATGGCAGCTGCTGATCTTTTCGATTGGCAGCCGCAGCTTCACGCGACAAAATATTGGCCGCACCCGGGCGGATGCCGGCCAAAACCCCTTTCACAGATCGCACGGGAAGATCGTTCAAAATGAAAATCCGTCTGGGATCCACAGCACTGGAAGTCGTCCAGGGTGATATCACTCAGCAGGACACGGATGCAATCGTCAATGCGGCCAACAGCCAGCTCGCCGGAGGTGCCGGTGTTGACGGTGCAATTCATCGTGCGGGTGGTCCTTCCATTATGCAGGAGACAAGCGAGCGTTATCCCGAAGGGTGCCCGCCTGGCGAAGCCGTGGTGACGGCCGCTGGGCAGCTCGCGGCGAAGTGGGTGATTCACACCGTCGGACCGATTTGGCAGGATGGTCGCCAGGGTGAACCGGCGCTGCTGGCAAAAGCCTGTCGCTCCTGTCTTTTTCACGCTCTGGATCTGGGCTGTGAGAGTCTCGCATTCCCGGCCATCAGCGCGGGGGCTTACGGCTACCCACTGGACCTGGCAGCAAACAATCTGCTGAAGACAGCCATGGATTTTGTCCGTTGGCATCGGGGGCCGAAGCTGGTTCGATTTGTGGTCTTCGATGATCCAGCGAAAGAAGAATTCGAGCGGGCATTGCGGGAGGTGGTGCCGAAATGACTTCCGCACGGGTCGATGTATTTCGGGCATCAGACGGCTATCCCATTCAATTCCGTCGCTGGGATGCTCAGGGCGAGGTACGGGGCATCATTCTTGCCCTGCATGGGATTCAAAGCCACTCCGGCTGGTATCAATGGTCTTCTGAATTCCTTGCCCAAAACGGATACCATGTCTGGGCAGCAGATCGCCGCGGGTCCGGCCTCAACGGGCGGAATCGTGGCCATGCGGAACACGGCGAACAACTCATCAACGATCTTCGAGCCCTGCGAATCCGAGCACTGCGCAGTTGCGGAAGTCAGCTTCCTGTGAGTCTCATGGGAGTCAGCTGGGGAGGCCGACTGGCAGCAGCGTCAGCAGTCATGTACCCCGCAGAATTTGAACGGGTTGTACTGCTCTATCCCGGAATTGTCACAGTACAGGGTCCGACACGGTTGCAGAGACTTCGACTGCGACTTGCTCGTCACCTCCAAATCGTACGGGACTTCATCCCGATTCCACTCACATCTCAGTTGTTCACAGGAATCCCGGACTGGCAGCAATTCATTGACGATGATCCGCTTTCACTGCGAACAGTGACCAGTTCATTTCTGAATGCGGGCAGCGATCTCGACGCCATTCTGCAAGACGACAGCGCGACGGTTCTGGCCCCGGTCAAACTGATCCTTGCGGGCCGGGATCAGATCGTTGACAACCCGGCCACTGAACAACTCACCAGAAGAATTTCGCCTCGCATCAGCGTCGATTACTGGCCCGACGCATGCCACACGCTGGAGTTCGAACCACAGCGCGGAGAGATCTTCTCGCACCTGCTGAACTGGCTCAACACAGCTCAATAGCGTCGGCACAGGGACCTTCAATGCCGGCAGAACCGCGAACTGATCAGAACAACGGCGTCTGTCGTCCCAACAGAGACGCATCGTCCAGCGAATCTGTGTTTCGGAACGGATCAGACGACACTCCGATCGAAACGGGACGTGTCGTGATTCCAACAGAACGGCGTGGCAAAGACGATGAAGCAAGTCTGCCCTGCGGATCTGTCTGCAGGACCTGTTCCAGTTTCCTGTCCACTGCTGAAGCGACCACGGAGCGATCATCCTCCAGCTGCGGACTTGTTTCCGGAACATCAGCCAGTTCAGGCTGCAGTTTCTGAGCCTGCTGCAGCAGTGTGACGCGACGGTTCAGGGAAGCGGACTCCGGAATCAATTCCAGAGCTCGCTGATAGGAATTCTGTGCAGCGGCGTAGTTGCCGCGAAATTCGTGGAACTCGGCGACCTGAATCAGGCGGTCCGCTGCTTCGGCAGATGTTCCAGGGCCACGCTGGTAGAGTGCCATTCCAACAGAGCAACCTGCCAGAGAGGAGCCGATTGCTGCAACTAGTGTCAATGAAATGACTGCCTTCATAGCTTTCTTCGACTCGCTCTGTATTCAGTGATATCAAGACTGACCCTTTGGGGAAGGATCGTCTGACCGGTGTGAATCACATGAACCGTAGGAAACGGCAGTAATCGAATTAGCGATTGTGCGGCCGAGGAATGCATCAAGCCCGCAGAATCGGAATAATTTGACAGCGTCGGACCGGCAGAAACTGCCGGTTCACTGATGATGATGCTGGCGACAGACAGCCGCTTCTGCTCAGAAAGCAGGACGGCGAGCAGGATCAATCGCTACTGGATGCTCAGAATTACACCCACCTGCCACAGGCAGAAGCTTCCCGGGACTGCACAGTCCGTCCGGATTAAAGACACGGCGAACATCGTGCATCACGGCAAGATCATCCTCTGTGAACAGTCGAGACATGAAGCTGATCTTTTCGACCCCAATGCCGTGTTCTCCTGTCACACTGCCACCAAGATCAATGCAGCGATTGAGGATCTCATCACTGGCCAGCAGAACTCGCTGAATCTGATCAGCATCTCGTTCGTCAAACAGCAGGATCGGATGAATGTTCCCGTCTCCGGCGTGGAAGACATTGACGATTCTGAGATCGTGCTTCCGTTCCATTTCCTGAATGAAGCTGAGGATTTCCGGCAGCCGTGTTCTCGGTACAACGCCATCCTGCGTACAGCAACTGGGCGCTAATCTGCCAATAGCCCCAAACGCCTGTTTCCGACACTTCCACAGCAGAGCGCGATCCGCTTCGGTCTTTGACTGCCTGACTTCAGCGGCACCGGCCTCGTTACACAGTTGGACAATGGTCTCAGCTTCGCGATCGAGTGCACAATCCAGTCCGTCGACTTCGATCAAGAGAACAGCCCCGGCATCCAGCGGAAAGCCAAACTGAAATGCCTCCTCCAGCGCACCGATGATCCCCTGGTCCATCATCTCCAGGGCGGCCGGAACAATCCCGGCCCCGATGATGCTGCTGATCGCCTGAGTGGCATCGGACACCGTATTGAACACCCCCAGCATCGTTCGGGTCGCAGCCGGATCACGAGTCAGGCGAACCCAGATACGGGTGACCACACCAAAGGTGCCCTCATTGCCCACGAATAAACCGGTTAAATCCGGACAGTTGCCGCGGCCGCACGGTCCACCAAGAGTAACCAACCGACCCTCTGGCGTTACAAATTCCACACCCAGAACATGATTGACGGTGACGCCATACTTCAGGGTATGGGGGCCGCCGGAATTCGTGGCAACATTCCCGCCAATGGTGCAGGCACTCTGGCTGCTGGGATCAGGAGCATAATGGAACCCGGTCCCTGCCAGCGCTCTGGTCAGCTTCAGATTCACACAGCCGGGCTCGACAACCGCATAACGATCTCTCGTACTGATCTCCAGAATTTTGTTCATCCGTGTCAGCGTAATCATCACTCCACCGGTGACCGGCAGACTGCCGCCGGCAAGGCTCGTTCCCGCACCTCGGGCCAGAAACGGGATTCGCCTGCGATTGCATGCCAGAACAATCTGCCGAACTTCATCGGCTGTCTCCGGAAAGACAACCACGTCCGGAGAATTCTTTTCGATGACGTAGCCATCGCACTCATAGACAACCAGTTCGTCCTCGGCATCGAGTACCCGATCCGAAGATGTGATGGTCCGCAGCTCTTCAATGAACTGCGATGTGACCTCCGGGTGCGCCCCGCCATGCGTTTGTGATGCCGATGTCATTCAATCGTCCGAAACGAACAAGAGTTGCTGCGTCGCCCCCGGCGATATGGCCGCGAGACCGACAGGCCCCCCGGCAGGTTACCAGAATTCCGCCGGAACAGTCAGTGTCCGGCTTCCGGATTCAGCATCTCTGCCGCAACGGTGTCGGCCAGCAGCAGCCCATCCGGAGTGAGTCGCAGTGTGCCCTCAACAAGTTCCAACAGACCCTGGTCCCGAAGTCGCCGGACGGTGCCGCCCGCAAATTGCTGCAGCTGAATCGAAAAACGATCCTCAAAATCTCTGACAAGGAAGCCTTCCCGCAGACGCAGTGCCAGCATCAACGCCTCGCTGACTCGATCAGCATGGCCAAGTGTCTCGGTCTCCTCCAGACAGGCCTGATCTGACTCCCACGAATTCAACCACCGGAGCACGCTGCGGCAATTCGTTGAACGTATTCCGCCAACATACCGAGCAGCCCCCGGCCCGAAAGCGAGGTATTCCTTTGCATGCCAGTAAACGAGGTTGTGTCTGCATCGAAAACCACGACGTGCATAGTTGGACACTTCATAGTGCTCAAAACCCGCCTGCTGAAGAACATCGATGCCCCGCAGAAACATCTCGCGTTCGAGTTCCTCAGTGGCCCGCATCATCCGCCCCTGCTGTTCTCTGCGATAAAAGGACGTGCCCTGTTCCCAGGTGAGTCCGTACGCTGATACATGCTGAACCGGAAGGCTTACCGCTCTCCGAAGTGTCTGCTCCCACGACACGTTACTCTGCTCCGGCACGCCAAAAATCAAGTCGAGGCTGACGGCTGGAAATCGCGCGGCAACACGCCGGACTGCATCCTCGGCCACATCAGCCGTGTGAGCTCGCTCAAGGACCTTTAACACGGTGTCGTCGAATGACTGCACTCCCAGACTGATGCGGTTGACACCACCCCTTTGCAGCGCTTCGAGCCGTTCCTCATCAAGCGCTTCAGGATTTGCCTCCATCGAGATTTCGGCATCATCAGACCATTCAAAATGAGACCTGATCAGCTCTAACAGCCTGTGCAGCTGCCCGGCATCAAGATGCGTCGGCGTGCCACCACCAAAGAACACCGTGGACACCGGCAGACGCATCCCGGCTTGCTCGCGGTGAACCTGCAGTTCCCGTCCGAGGCAGTCAAACCAGCGGGGAATCAGCTGATCGCGATCTGCAACGAGCGTGAAGTCGCAATAGCCGCACCGACGAAAGCAAAACGGTACGTGTATGTAGACAGCCTCAGGCCACGTCATTGAAGATTTCCGGGCGAGTCGTAATCAGGCAGCTTCCTGCTGCAAAACCTTCTGAATCCGACCTTCCTCGAGCCGTACTGTTCGATGAGCCTGTGCGGCAATCGCTTCATCATGAGTAACCATCACGATGGTGAGCTGCTGTTCCCGGTTCAGCCGCTTCAATAGTTCCATGATCCCATGCCCGGTCTCTGCATCCAGATTTCCAGTGGGTTCATCTGCCAGCAGGATCTCCGGCTTGCCGATGAGAGCGCGAGCAATTGCTCCACGCTGCATTTCACCGCCGGACAACTCTGACGGACGATGATGGACTCGGTGAGACAGCCCCACCTGGTCGAGGATTTCGAGAGCCGCTGCGCGTGTTTCCTTACGCTTCCTCCAGAAATCAAGGATCGAGTGGCGAATCATCAACGGAGCCATCACGTTTTCGAGCAGGGAGAGTTCGGGCATCAGATGATAAAACTGGAAGATGAAACCAAAGACACGGTTTCGCAACTGATCCCGTGCGGCAGCATTCAGATTGTCAATCCGCTGGCCATCAAGATGAACTTCGCCAATATCCGGGGAATCCAACAGCCCCATGACATGCAGCAGCGTGCTCTTCCCGGACCCGCTTTGGCCAATCACCGACACAAACTCGCCGCGATGAGCCGTCAGTCCGGCTCCGCGTAAGACGGGAACCTTGTGCTGGCCCTTCAGGTAAGACCGTGAAATTGCTTCAGCGGAAATCAGTGGCCTCGTCATTTTGCAGATCTCAGTCATGGCGAAAAATTCCGTTGCGGTGAATCCTTGACGGTGTACAGGGCTGCTGCACGCAACTGACTACTCGAAACGCAGTGCTCGTACCGGGTGCAGAGAAGCAGCTCTCCGCGCCGGAAGAATACTTGCCAGCACCGCGATCCCAATCGCTCCCAGTGCTACCGAGATCACCATCCACGGATTGACATAGGTCGGGATCTCAAAGAAGAAATAAATCTTCTCATCAAAGACCTTCCTCCCGGTGAACCAGCTCAGCACATCCTCGATCTCATTGATGTAATGCACGAACAACAGGCCCAGGATCACACCGGCCGAACTGCCAACAATTCCCAGCGCCAGTCCATAAGACAGAAAGATCGCCATTACACCCGACGAACTGGCTCCCAGAGATTTCAGAATTCCAATGTCGCGAGTCTTCTCCACCACAATCATGTAGAAGATGGCGAGAATTCCAAAACCCGCAACGGCGATGATCAGGAACAACAGCACATTCAGAATTGCCGTTTCCACTTCAACCGCGGACAGCAGTAATCCCTGCTTCTCTTCCCAGGTACGAATGGTGACTTCTCCGGGTGCGAACGCCTGTTCAAGGGCCGCCATCGCTTTGGGTGCGTCAGCATAATCATGCAACCGGATCTGAATCGCACTGACTCTGTTTTCCAGCTGCATGCCGCGATTCTTCTGCAGAGCTTCCCGATTCATGAGCACAACGTTGGAGTCATATTCACTCATTCCACTGCGGAAAGAATCGACGACAGTTGCGTGAAACTTTGTCACCTCCGGCGGAGTGCTGGCCGTGATCGTGCTGATGATCACGTCATCGCCCGGCTGCACCATCATAATCTTCTGCTGCCGACCGGTCTCGGGGTTCTTGACGAAGAAACTCACCAGACCCTCGCCGATGTAAATTCTCGCATCGTTGGGCTGCGGCTTGATATCTTCGGCAGGATTATCTTCGAACAGGATGTCCGGCGACATGCCGCCGCCCAGGCCCGCATTGGGGTTGTTGGGATCGAATTGCACGACCGGGGTATCTGCTACTGTGTTCGCAGCGTCCGCATCAGTCGGCTCTGGCCCCTGATCCGATCCTGCAGATGCGTCCGCAACGGCACTCGGCGAATCGAAAACAGGAGGCTGGCCCGAATCATCGAAGTCAGGTGTGGCCGAATCACTGGGCACCGGTTCGACGAGCGGCGGCTGCCACTGACGAAGCTGCTCCGCTTTTTGCTCCTGGACAGAATCGAAATGCTGCTGTCCCTCAGACGTCAATTCCCAGCCCAGAGGCTCCGACGAATCCCGCAGAGCTGGCCGAACAATCTGACCATCCTCCATCACCGGATTGTAGCTGTCCAGATAGGACTTCAGCGGACCAACTTCAGCCTTGCCGCGAGGATCAATGCCATGCAGGCTGACCGGAGACGTGTATGCTTCACCCGTCCACGGATCGGTGAATGTCACCATTCCCGGAATCTCAACCGAAACTGTTGACGCGGCGATGTACTGGCCGGCCGCTTCATCAACTCGTTCCAGCAATTCATCGGCTTTGGCGAGGCCTGAAGTGCTTCTGGCCTCGATAACAATATCGGCCAAAAAGTTGTGCAGCCGATCACGCATCTCTGTTGAAAAGCCAGCCATCACGCTGTTCACCACGATCATTGTGGCGACACCCAGCATGACGCTGACAATGCAGGCGAGCGCAATGTACCTCGTGCGTAAATATCGAAGACACAATAACAGCTTGTACATCCCTGTACTCCTTCACCGGGCTGACCGATGTCACCCGGCGAGACTGAATTTCCATCCGTGGAAATGCCGCCCCTTGCGGCTACTCTCGTTCACTCTGCTGACGCTTTTGATTCCCGTTCGCCGCCCTCTACCCGCTCGTGTCGGGTGAGCGGGAAGAAGATCACATCCTTAATCGCACGACTGTTGGTCAGCAACATGACCAGTCGATCAATACCAATCCCCAGTCCACCAGCCGGAGGCATGCCAACCTTGAGGGCCCGGATGAAATCCGTGTCCATTTTCGCCATCGAATCCTCTTCAGCCTGCCCCTCGAGCTGCGTCATGAACAACTGTTCCTGCAGTCGAGGATCATTCAGTTCAGTGTAAGCATTCGCCAGTTCCATGCCGCGTATGTACAGCTCAAATCGCTCAGCGATCTCCGGATCGGTCTGGCTTCGTTTTGTCAGTGGGCAGATCGATGCCGGGTAATCCATGACAAACACAGGCCCCTGCAGATGATCCTCCACCTTCTGTTCGAAGATCTCATTCACAATGACGTCGTGGTGGACATTGTCCGTTTCAATCCCCAGCCGCCCAGCCAGCGTACGGACTGCTTCCGAATCTTTCAGATCACAGCCCGCGTGCTCCTGAAACAAGTCGGCATAACGCTTTCTGGGCCATGGAGGAGTCAGGTCAATGATGTCGCCATCTTCGCCCCACGGAATCTGCAGTGACTGCCCGACTGCCTGGCAGGCATCCACAACGATCTGCTCAGTCAGATCCATCATGGACTCGTAATTCCCGTAGGCCTGGTAGACCTCCAGCATCGTGAATTCCGGATTGTGCGTGGCATCAACGCCCTCATTCCGAAATACACGGCCGATTTCATAGACGCGCTCAATTCCGCCGACCAGCAGGCGTTTTAGATGCAGCTCGAGAGCAATCCGCAGATACAGCGGCATATCGAGCGCGTTATGGTGAGTGATAAAGGGGCGGGCAGCGGCGCCGCCCGCGATACTGTGCAGAACCGGAGTTTCCACTTCGTGAAATCGGTTGGATCTCAGCGTCGATCGGACGGAGTCAATGATTGCCGACCGATTCAGCATTCGCGGAACTACACCCTCGGTGTAAATCAGGTCCAAATACCGCTGTCTCACCAGCGTTTCTTCATCCCGCAAGCCGTGAAATTTCTCTGGAGGAGAGGCCAGCGACTTGCACAGAATCGTGAGTTGCTGCACAAAAATGGAAACTTCGCCGGTCCGGGTTCTCCTTAACAGTCCGTCGATCCCGATCAAATCACCATCATCGAGTGCTGTGATCAGTTCCCACAGCTCCGGCTCAAGATCTCCGCGAGAACACATCAACTGAATCGACGCACTTTGGTCCTGCAGGTCAATGAACCGAAGTTTGCCCGCCTTTCTGCGAGTCATGATCCGGCCGGCCACTCGAACCAACGCACCATCTTCACCGGGTTCCTCCGGACAAAGCGGTCTGACTTCAGCGATTGGCTTGTGGTTGTCGAATCGCTGTCCCCATGGGTCATGGCCCAGTGACTGGATCTTTTCCAGTTTCTCAAGGCGAGCAAGTTCGAGTCGGTCTGTTTTTTTCGGTGCGTTCATGTTGTTGCGTGCATCTGCAGCAGGGCGTCGGCGCCCGGCGATCCGGAGTCATCGATCGGCCAGCGGCAGGAATTGCCGGTGGCCGCTTATTCCGCCGAAGTGTGCTGGAAAGCGGAGATCAGGTCAATCCCAGCCGATGATGACCGCAGAGCCCGGCACTTCACCCCCAAGTGCCCCACACTGCGTATTCCTACAGATTGTCTGCAGCGGCAAGACACCAGTTGCGTGCTGCCATCTGCCATCGCGGCCGCAATTTCAGCCGATGCTTCCATTCGCAAGCACAATCTTCGCAGCTGCAATCACCCAGGTTGTTGCACACACACCAAGTGCAAACGGAATCCCGCGTTTTAGACGTACACCGCGAACAACACGAGTATTCGCACTACGGCCGGGAACGTGAGCGGGCTGCAGAAGAATCCCGATCGGCACGCCAAATCGACGAAGCCCCTTCACCGCAACGAGAATTACGAGGGTGGTGATCAGGCTGCCAGCCATGATGAGCAACGTTTCTCCAAGGCCCAGCCAGATTCCGATCGCCATCATGAGTTTGGCGTCACCGGCGCCAATTCCGCCAGCCATCCACATGCCGCCGAGAATGACAAATGATATCAACGCAGCCAGAAGTCCTGATCCCAGTTCCCCACCGTTCCCCGTGGCGGTCAGCACAATCTGAATGATCAGCCCCAGAACAAAGAAGGGTGCCGTCAACATATTTGGAATGCGTCGATCTCGAACATCAAAGACTGCAGCGGCCACGGTCATCAGCATGACAGCGAATAGAAGCAAGTGTGGGATAGTCAGCATTGGAAGCACTTTCGCCGATCGGAGAAACAATTGGAGATCGCGTGGAAACCGGATTCATTGAGAGAACAGTCCGGACAGGCCTTCATGCCGCCAGACCAACCGCGTCTCTAGTGTTTCCTGGAAGTGCAGGCCCTGCGTATGATCTTCTGTAATCGTGGGCGTTGTGGGGCAGAAACCTAATTCAACATATCCTCAGAATCGTCACAGACTGAAGAAAAAACAGCAGTCGCGTCAGGCCCAAAGGTCCAGCACCGGTTGACCACCCTCCACGATCTGCACAGGGCGATTGCGGGAGTCCGGGATTCGTAATTCGGGATCAATCCCCAGCGCGTGGTATACGGTGGCGGCCAGATCTTCCGGACTTACGGTCCGTTCCCGAGGATATGCGGCGTCTGCATCTGAAGTCCCGTAAACCGTCCCTCCGGGAATTCCGCCACCGGCAATGACAGCCGGGAACAGTGTGCTCCAGTGATCACGCCCCCACTGGGCATTGGCTTTCGGTGTTCGCCCCATCTCTCCGGTGGCAATCACCAGTGTTTCGTCCAGCATGCCGCGATCCTTCAGGTCGGAAAGCAGTGCAGCACAGGCCTGATCGAATGTTGGCATCAAGTGGCGCTTCACATCATCGCTGTTACGGTGAGAGTCCCAACTGTAGCCATCAACACAATCGTAGTGGACTGTGACAAATCGCACCCCGGCTTCGACAAGGCGGCGGGCCATCAATGCCGACTGGCCAAACAGGTGTCTGCCATAACGATCACGCAGACCGGCCGGTTCGTGGCGTATTTCCAAAGCGTCCCGAACCGCCGAAGTTGTCATGAGTTCGAAGGCCCGAGCCCGGGAGTCATCAAATGCCCGCACTGAAGCGGCTCGTTCCGACGTTTTCAGAGACGATTCAAACTGCTGCAACAGCGTTCTTCGCTGCTGAAGTCGGAGCCTGCTGACATCATCCGGCGTACTGAGGTCACTGATCTGAAAGGATAACTCTTCGTCGGTGCATTCACGCCAGTAAGGATTGTCTTCCACTGAACGCTTGCCAATACCGGTTGTCAGCGGATTGTAACGCGGCCCAATCCAGCCCGCATGCTCACCCGGACGTGGATACTGCCCCCGTTCCTGCAGCGCTCCAAGCGAATTCGGCAGCACAATATAGGACGGACAATCGCCCGCAGCATGCGTGCCGACGTTCATGCGGTGCTGATCCCACCATGATTTCACAGCCCCCATCGATGGCCAGTCTTTGGGTGTCGGTGAAAATCCTCCTCCAATTGGAACGTGCCAGCGACGTCCGGTCTGAAGATAGTGAGCCCCGCCGCTGTGGTCGTTGAAGGAATGTGACATCGTGCGGATCACACGGTACAGGCCGGATACGGCGGCCATCCGCGGAAGATGCTCACTAATCAACAGATCGGGAGTCTGGCTGGCAATGGGTTGGAATGGGCCGCGAATTGTTTCCGGTGCGTCCGGTTTCAGGTCGAACGTCTCAAGCTGGCTCGGTCCACCAAACAACATCAGAAAGATCACCGAGCGCACTTTGGGCGGATGGTGCAGTCCTGCTGACTCAGCCGCAAGCAGCGAAGGCAGTGTCAGACCAAACAGCCCGGAACCTCCGGCAGAAAGAACCCGTCTGCGACCGAATTCCGTTGCAGTGGGGTATGGATTTCCATAGATCGACAGCATTGGCATCTCCACTTGATCCGGACAGCAGGAGAGCATGACGCGGCAGGGCGAGGGTTCCTGTCGAATATTCTGCATCGCAGCAGTGCTGCATGCAACTCACACTTGCCGAGATGACCGTTCTGCAGCGGCCATCACAGTTGGAGTCGGTTGTTCCGGACCGGGATGGAATCGACCGCGGCGGTCGATCATCGAGGGCGATGACGAGGAAACGTGGACTGGCAATTGACATGCGGCTGTTCGCAGTGGATACACCAACGCTGCACGTCGAGGTCTTCTATGTACAGGTCATCTGCAGCAGGAAACTCCCGCAGACCATCGCTGAAATGGTCGATTGCGTCGTCATAGATCGCGCTGGCAGGAAAGCAATGACATCCGCACAGGGCGACACAAACCAGAGGTGTCAGCAAAAAGAATGGCCTGAACATGCGGAGTCCTTCACAACCTGAGAGAATCTGTAACCGGTGCGCGCATTGGTCCGGTTGTAACGGTTATCGGCAGATTCCAGTGAACGCGCCAGCAGCAACGCAGCGACGGCGACGGCAGATTGCTGATTCTCCGGAAACATCACAACAAACGTTGGCAAACCGGTAAATTCTGCGAGTCACTCGCGTCATCGTGCTGTCAGTCTTCTTCGGCACGACTCACCCCCCGGTCGCAGGTTGCAAAAATCGCAGAGTCTTGCAGTAGACGCAGGCATTGGATCACAACGAGGAGTTGGAGCTGATCGCATCGGCACGATATCATGCTGATGCAGGAGTATTTCTCCTGCACCTCCCATACTTCCCCGAACTCAAGATCGAGGAACACAACATGGCTCGCTGGCTGACGATGCTGTTTTTGCTGCTTCAAATCTCCGCGATACAAGCAGCCGATGCAGACACTTACCTGCGACAGATTCGCCCTGTACTGCAGGAGCGCTGTTTCGCGTGCCATGGAGCCCTGAAACAGGAGGCGGGATTAAGGCTCGATACAGTGGCTTCAATGCTTACAGGGGGCGACAGCGGTGCCGCTGTTAAACGGAACAGCGATGACACCAGCCTGCTGCTGCAGAGAATCTCCTCCAAAGACGCCAGCGAACGGATGCCTCCGGAAGGAGAACCTCTGTCACAAGAACAGGTTTCTCTGATCAAGACCTGGATTAGAGCGGGGGCGGCAGCGCCGGAAAACGAAATCCCGGAAGAAGATCCTCGAAATCACTGGGCCTTTCAATCCCCCGTGCAAATCCCGTTGCCTGGCTCTGCAGGAACCAATCCTGTTGACGCATTCCTGTCGCAAAAGCAGACGCAGCTCGGCCTGCAGGTGCAGCCAGCCGCCAGCAGTGGAATCTGGCTTCGTCGGGTCTATCTGGACCTGACGGGAATTCCCCCGACGCATGAACAACTCATGAAATTCCTGCAGGACCCCTCATCTGCAACTCGCAGCAAGATTGTGGACGAGCTGCTGAATTCAAGTCACTACGGCGAACGCTGGGGACGACACTGGATGGACATCTGGCGTTACAGTGACTGGTGGGGCCTCGGGAAGGAGGTGCGCAACTCGCAGAAGCATATCTGGCACTGGCGCGACTGGATCATTGAGTCTCTCAACGCGGACAAGGGATACGACCAGATGCTCAGGGAAATGCTGGCGGCGGATGAGTTGTACCCGACTGATCGGGATCGCATTCGTGCCAGTGGATATCTGGCACGGCAATACTATCGCTTCAATCGCACGACGTGGCTTGACGATGTGATTCAGCACACGTTTAAGGGCATGCTCGGTCTGACGGTGAACTGCAGCAAGTGCCATGATCATAAGTACGATCCCATCTCGCAACGGGAGTACTATCAGCTGCGAGCCTACTTTGAACCATATCAGGTACGGATGGACCTGGCCGGAAGGGAAACAAACTTCGAGCTGGACGGAATTCCTCGCGTCTTCGATTGTAATGCTGATGCGGAAACCTGGCTGCATATCCGCGGTGACGATCGCAATCCAGACAAGAGCACACCGATGCAGCCGCTCCCCCCAGCCTTTCTGCAGTTTGAAGAATTTCCCGTCAATCAGGTCAGTCTGCCAACGGCAGCGTTTCGACCGGGGACTTCGGAGCACGTGGTCGAGGCGTGGGTGGCCAAGGCTGAAGCTGACTTCAATACTGCACGCAATCTCTTCGCGGACGCTGAAACCAGACTGAATCAACTTCGGAATAAAACCACAACGCCGAAATCGCAGCGGGGTTCCACTGCGAAAGTCGTGGCAAAAGACAGTTTTCAGGAAAAGCAGGATGCGCTCTGGGAAGAGCAGGGGGGAGAGTGGATCTGGAAGGACGGCATTCTGTTGCAGAATCAAGTCTCGACTGAAGCTGCACACCTGCAGTTACGCGTGCAGGTACCACAGGACTTCGAAGCCACACTGCGATACGTCCCGCTTGCCGGCGACCGCTGGAAATCCGTCGGAATTCGCTTTGACGTTGTCGGTGACGATCAGGTCACTGCATACCTCAGCAGCGTTGCTGGCGGCTCCAAGGTGCAGTTGTCATGGAAACAGCAGGGGCAACAGGTCTATCCTCCAGCTGCGATGCAGGCCAGAAACGTCCCCCTGAATCAGGAAGTTACTTTGCAGGTACGGATTCGCGGGCGACTGGTCAATCTGCTGGTGGATGGTGAACTGGTCGTCTCCCATGAACTGCCTTTTGCCCGCAAACAGGGTCCAGTTCAACTGATGGCCTTTGACTGTCAGGCGGAGTTCCGTGAATTCCAACTCAGTACGCTGAATTCGCAAAACCCTCTGATGCCACCGCGGGGTGACAACTCTGCCCCACTCACTCTTCGCGAAGCTGAGCTGAGTTTTGCGGCCGCTGAATTGCGAGTTCGGGCTGCGGCGGGAAAACCGCAGTTGGTCAGATTGCAGGCCGCCGCTGAACGAGCACAGACAGAAGCACCGAATACGACTGAGACTTCGGAACTGGTTCGGACCGTTGCAGCAGCCGAACATGCTGCAGCGCTGCTGGAAGCGGAAGCCGATCTGCGTACCGCAGAACTGGAACTTGAACGTGCGGTTGAAACAAAGAAATCGGAAGCCACTAAGAAGGTCAATGCCGCCAAACAGTCGCTGCAGTTACTGAAGTCACGAGCCGAGCCTGCGTTCACTCCCCTCGTTGGAGCATTGAAGACACCGGAAAGCAACGTTGAGTCGGAAGAATCAAGAAAGCGTCCATTCCCGGCGACCAGTACCGGTCGTCGCACAGCGCTGGCCAACTGGATCACCAGCTCAAATAACCCACTCACAGCGAGGGTTGCAGTGAACCACATCTGGAACCGGCATTTTGGCCGCGGACTCGTTTCCAGCCAGTTTGATTTTGGTCAGCGAGGGGGAAGTACGGAGCACCAGGATCTGCTTGACTGGCTGGCTGTCGAGTTCATGAAATCCGGCTGGAGTATGAAGTCACTGCATCGACTGATTGTACTGTCTGAAACCTACGCACGATCGTCCACCACGGTCGGAGCCTCCGCGGCAACACTGCAGGCTGACCCGGAAAACAGGATGTACTGGCGGCGGGACCCGATTCGGATGGAAGCGGAGATCGTACGTGACAGCCTGCTGGCTTTGTCCGGCCAGCTTGACATCACAACCGGTGGGCCAACCATCCCTGCCTCTGAAACGGCAAGCCGACGACGCAGCCTCTACTTTTTCCATTCCAACAACGAACAAAACAGCTTCCTGTCCGTGTTTGACAATGCGAGCGTCCAGGAATGCTATCGTCGCTCAGATAGCATTGTGCCGCAGCAGGCACTGGCGCTGGAGAACAGCCAACTGGCTTATCAGACAGCACAATTCCTTGCTCGACTGCGCCAGGATGACGAGACTTTGCCGCAGATGAATGATCAGGCTCGCCTGACATACCTGTTCGAGATGCTGTTGTGTATTCCGCCAACTGAAACAGAAATGGAAATCTGCCGGACGTCACTGACTGCATTACGGCGGGCGGGCGCAACACTCACGGAAACCGAGCGGGAGGAGCGGGCCTGGACTGCCCTTGTACTCGCATTACTGAATCACAACGATTTTGTGACGATCCGCTGAGCATCACATCTGATCCACGCGACTAAAAAAACCACGGCTGAATACCGTGGTTTTATTGCAGTGCCGATTGTCCTTCGATCGCCCCGGGGAGGGAACAAGGAAAATCCCAATTCGGCAGCATCAGAACATAGACGCGATCAGGTCCAGCATCTGCGAATTTGGAATATCTGAACCGGGCTGAGTCCAGAGCCACATCGTGCGAATCAGTTCGGCCCCCACCACGGCACACGTGATGGAAAGTACTGCAGACAGACCGATCATCATTTTCGTACCGATGCCCCAGTCAACATCACTGCGACGAATCGTTGCAGTGCCAGCGGCAACTGCACCACCACCGGTCGAGAAGCCATCGTCATCGTCGAGCGATGCTGAGTCTCCATACTCATCATAGTCGTCATAGTCTTCGTCGAAGTCTTCGTAGTCATCGTCGTCACTGTACCCGGACTCGTCGTAATCCAGGTCGCCGCCGACTTCCGCTGCACTGTCGTCCAGACCAGCGGCAACTTCGGTGCTGGGGCCTTCGAAGTCATTTTCGAATGTCAGTACATTGGTGCTGCTGCCGTCGGAGTCGTCATCATCCAGACCAGCCAGTTCAAAGTCGCTGTCAGCGCGAGCTGCAACGGCTGGCATGTGGAGTTCCGTTGTTGCACCCGCGTCTGAAAGCATTTGCTGAGCCGACGGCACAACATCCATGGGCATTGTGTTGCCCATGTCAGCAGGGGAGTCGTCATCGTCATCGAAGTCCAGCGAGATTCCGCTGTCGCCAGCCTCCAGGGAGATACCACTGTCGTCACCAATTGGGCTGTCGCTGCCATAGGCTTCGAGACTAATTCCGCTGTCGTCCGCCTCCAGACTGATCCCGCTGTCGTCGATCTCAAGGCTGATTCCGCTGTCTTCGTCCAGCAGCATCGCTCCACTGCCGACAACTTCCAGACTGATCCCGCTGCCGACATCATCTGCTGCAGGGAGCGCCGATTCGTCTTCATCGATATCAGGAAGCTTGAAGGTTGCTTCTGTTTCAGCGAGTCGAATGTCGCTGTCGGTATGATCGGGGGCTGCCAGCTTGACATCGCTGTCGCTGTCATCCAGCAGATCGTCGCCACCAAGAAGCTTGACATCGCTGTCAGAATCCAGCAGGTCGTCAGCAAGCAATCGCACGTCGCTGTCGGAAGCACCGAGACTGAGCGGAGCGTCATCGTCGGATGACAGATCAGTTGACAGATCCTCGGTCGACTCCATCTGGTTTGAGCGACGATACTCGGTCAGATCCGCTTCGCGAAACTTCCAGTTACCGCCGTCCTGAAATCCCCGGAGAGCACCGTCCTGGCGGAGCTTCTTGACCTCATCGGTAGATAAACCGAGGAGTTCTGCCGCTTCTTCAAGATTGAGGTACTTCTTGGCCATGATCGAGAGTTCTCCGGGAGGAAGCGGCGATGGCAATTGTTCGTCTGTTCCACGCCAGCCCTGGGTGAAGATGATGAGAGGTCGCAGTTTACCTGAGCAGCAATCCTTCTGCCTGCCACCTCAATGCTTCATCCTGCGCACATTCCCTTATCGGTCAAATTTTAAATCTGAACAGAGTGAAAGCAAAGCGTTTATCACGCCTGAATCACAAATGAATCCGGTTATGACGGCCTCCTTACCTCCCGCAGCAACGCTGCATCTGCTACAGCCAGCCTTGTCAATTCAAACCGATCGAATAAACTCGAGAGCCATTTTTTACAGGAGATCAACGCGATGGCTAAGTGGCAGGTAGGTGTTTTTGCTTCGATCGACGCTGGACTTGGGGTGCACCTGGAGGTCGCACAGGAGCTGGGAGTTCCGACGATCCAGGTACATGCTCCGCATGCCGGTACCCGAACGCCGGAAGCTGCGGCAGCGTTTCTTGAACGCTGTGCAGCTGCAGGAATTACCATCACGGCTGTGTTCGGTGGATTCGATGGGGAAAGCTATGCCGATATTGCCACCACCGCAGAAACCGTTGGCCTCGTGCCGCAGGACACTCGCGCGGCTCGGCTGCAGGAAATGAAGGAAATCAGCGACTTCACAAAACTGCTGAACTGTGACACCGTGGCGTTACACATTGGGTTCGTTCCGCATGATACCAGCTGTGACGATTATCAGGCGCTTGTCGAAACAACTCGGGATCTCCTTGATCATGTCAAAGCCAACGGCCAACAGTTGAATCTGGAAACCGGACAGGAGACTGCGGAGCATCTGCTGCAGTTCATTTCCGATGTCGATCGCGACAATCTGTTTATCAATTTCGACCCGGCCAACATGATTCTCTACGGTACCGGAGAGCCGATCGCTGCACTGCGACAGGTCGCCAAATACGTCCGCAGCATCCATTGCAAAGATGCTCTGTGGGCGGCTGAAGATGTGCGCGGCACTGCCTGGGGCCAGGAGGTTGCACTGGGACAGGGTGATGTCGGAATTGAGAACTACCTGCGGACGCTGCAGGAAGTCGGCTATGCAGGTCCGCTTACGATCGAACGCGAAATCCCACAGGATCGGGAAAGACAGAAAGCCGACATCGGTCAGGCTGTCTCGCTGCTGGAATCACTTCGCAGCAGTATTTTGGGCTGAACACTGGACTGAAGAGCGGGACAGAAAACAATCCCGCTCTTCACGTGATCGCTTCACTCCTGAAGGACAGTCCGCCACAGCCCGGAAGTGCAATCCTTAGCTGGCCGACCTTGCTGCTTCAGCCTGCCGTTGGCGTCCTGCTTATCCAGTGTCTCGGCAAAGGGCCTGACCGATCTTTGTGTCGACCCGCTGCTGGTGTGCTGGGCAAGATACTTGTTTTCAGCAATCAAGCGGCTGTTTATCTCGGCACACTCCTCAAAATCTGCCTCCAGTGCCGCTTCGACCGCCGCGTTGTCAGGCCAACTTGAGTCTCACAGATCGAATCATTTCGCTCTCTTCAGGACGGTTTCGCGAATATCGTCGGACGCTCGATAAACGGGAATGCACACAGCCAGGACCACCCCAACGGATTTCTCAGTGAAGTATCCAGGGGCGTTCACCTTCTCAAGGCAGACGGGGACTATATCCTTCTTGAGGAGTTGGTGGTTTACAGGTGGAGACCACGAAGCCGGCAATTCTCCACGATATGTTTTCGGCAGCCTCGGCAAAGAGAACAGACCTTGACGATAGCCGCTCCAATCCGAACTGCCGTACAGCTCAACCCGCCCGGATGTGATCAATCCATTTCGGTAGTTGACCTGGGGATCCCGGTTTCGAGGGCCGCCTCCAAAGTGACTGACGACCGCTACAACGCGTTGGAGTCGATCGCCGGTGCGATCCAACGTTAAGGCATCACCATCTGTCGCATAAGCGATGCGATAATCCGGCTCAGAATGTGCGTGCCAGAGCATCTCATGCGCATGCAGATCCCACCAAAATCGATAGCAATCGCCTGAATTGATTGACTTGATCTGAGATGAAGGCTTGCAGCAATACCAGGCCTTGCGCCCCTCAAACTCAAGGAAACGGTCATCAAGCCTCCTATCGCAGAGTAAGGCGTCACCATTTTCAAGTGAGGCGGTGCGAGTGAGGTGCGCAAATCGGTGTCAATATCCCAGCCCGATTGCCCCTCAGAGCGCCCATAGCTTTACGTTCAGCTTACGGCGTGGTGCTCGGACATCCTGAAAAGCTCCACATGGCCAGCCAAAGTGAAGTGGCGTTTTCAGCACACACAGCCACTTATTGGTTGACCGAAAGCTGCGGAGGATTCGTTGTGGCACCGGCAGCCGAATGTAGTTCCTCGGTGAGCTGCAGCCGAAGGTCGGTTGCAGCTGTCACTTTGCGCCGCAGCGTGTCCACTGCGGACTGCAGTGCATTGCGCTCATCCTCAATGTTATTGATGGCTGCCACGAGACCGATGCGGTATTCCGGATGCGAGAAGACGTCAGGACCATTCGGGTCGCCCTGGAGTTCATTCTTACGCACTTCGAGTGCTGCCTGAGCGGCCGCGAGCAGATCGGTCTGTTCGGCGATCCCGCCGTTTGTTCGCTGCAGGGATCGGACAGCACGCGTCATCGCCTGACTGAGGCTGGAGAAACGGTTACGACCGCCGACAGGGATTGACGCACGCACGCGTACCCCACCGCTGTTGTCCCACGCCTGGAGTTCCTCTTGCTGCAAAAACCACGTTGGTGAAAGAACACAGGAATTGGCCTGCAGTTGTCCCGCGTTGACGGCAAATTCGCCGATGTAAGCCGACTTCTGGTTCCTGTCCACGAAGAAGACATGTAGCAAAATTGGTGCTGTCCCGCCCCCCTGCTGAGTGACCGGCTTCAGCCCCTGGTTCGTTCCCAACCCGTTGATGTTAATCTGGCCGTTCTGAAGAACGTTGACAGACCCGACGTTTCCTCCGGGAGGAAATTCCCACTGACCGCCCCAACCAAGTATCGCCGAGGACAGTCCGGCCCTTGCTGCACGTCGTTCCTGCTCGGCCGACCTGTGTCGAGCGATCTCTTCGTCACTCTTGACAGTTGCTGCACGGAAGCCACGCTCGATCTCAAGCCGTCGTGCCAAAACACGTGCGGCAAAGTAGCCTTCGGTGGCAATTCCGGCGAAGACGAGGAAAAACAGCGTTCCGCGAACATAGGGATTCATCAAATTACTCCGCGACAGTCTGGCCAGCCTGCATCACACAGCCTTCCGGTTGAAGACGGGGCACAGGGACCTCTTCTTGGAGAATGTCGGCGATTCAACTTGCCAACTTCGCCATCCTGCCGGTTTCCAATCGAAAACACAGGGAATCGTTGCTTACGGATTGCCAACTTGCGAACAAATTCAAGAATCGGCAAAGCTTCCTTATCTGCCGGTGCCTCTATGATCATGCTAAACGGCAGATTCGATTGCTTCAACGAAGAACGCCCGATTCCGTTCTCGCTTGTTCAATCACGACCTCCCATTCCGGTACAGCGGTTATTTTCTCTCTGTCCGTGGTTGGAGAAGCGTACCGGTTACAGCAATTAGCATGATTTTGCGGGGAATCCTGTTCTGCACTCAATCGGTCAAAGTCCCAATCTGCAGAAAGTCGCAGGCGAGTTTCGCCATCGCTGACTGCCTGTGATGTTCACTCCAGGAATTCAATTCAAACTCCACTGCCGACACATTCAGTCGTGTCTGAAGCCGGTTATGATTTCCGGTCCGCGGGCCAGTCCCCCTGTTCATTACATCTCTGCCACTGCAGAAAGTGCTGTTTCTCATGTCGAATCGAATTTGGAATTTCTCAGCAGGTCCTGCTGTGATGCCGGAAGAAGTGCTCCTGGAGGCTCGCGACAACCTTCTGAGTCTTGGCGACACCGGCATCGGAATCTGTGAGCACTCTCACCGGGGCAAACCATTTGTCGCAGTCGCAGAAGAGGCGGAATCCCTGTGCCGACAGATCGGCAATATCCCGGAAGACTACGCCGTACTGTTTCTGCAGGGTGGCGCCTCACTGCAGTTTTCCATGGTCCCCGAAAATTTTCTCGCCAGGGAAGACACCGCGGACTACCTGGTCACGGGATCCTGGTCTGAAAAAGCGATCAAAGCGGCCGGGATTTTTGGCAAGACACACGTTGCCTGTACCGGCAAGTCGAACAATTTCGCGGCGATCCCGAGGGACGTCGCCTACAGCGACCATCCCACCTACGTGCACTTCACGTCAAACAATACCATCTTCGGTACTCAATTCCGCTCTGAACCAACCGGCTTTCCCAGCGACGCATTCCTCGTATGCGATGCCAGCAGCGATATTTTCAGCCGGCCGCTGGAGATCAGCCGCTACGGAATCATCTATGCCGGTGCACAGAAAAATCTGGGGCCAAGCGGGGTCACTCTGGTTATCATTCGAAAGGATCTGATTGAAAGAGGTGCTTCCGGTCCTGCCCCGATGCTGCAGTACCGAACGCACGCCAATGCGGATTCGATGTATAACACGCCGCCCACCTTTGGCATTTACCTGATGTCACTGGTGTTCCGCTGGATCCAAAAACAAGGTGGTCTCTCTGCTATCGACGCAGCCAACACTGCCAAGGCAAAAATCCTGTATGACTTCCTCGATCAAAGCAGTCTGTTCACTGCCACCGCAGCACCTGCAGATCGCTCGCTGATGAATGTCACATTCGTTACTGGAGACGCAGGCAAGGATGCAGAGGTTATCAGTCATGCCGCCGCTGCCGGGTTCAGCGGCCTCAAGGGGCATCGCAGCGTTGGCGGCATGCGAGCCAGCATCTACAACGCGTTTCCGGCAGAAGGGGTTTCTGCCCTTGTTGAATTCCTGAAGGACTTCGAGGCAGCTCAGTGAGTGACGCAAAAAATGGAACGTCGTCAGCCCCTCCGGCGGCCGACCGATCATCAGCACATATCGGAATCGTCTGCTCCCACAAAGGGGAGCTGACGACGTTTCTCAAGCGTGTTGATCGTCAAAAATCCTACGAGGAAAGGTCGATTCGGATCCGAGGCGGCTTTCTCGGCGAAAGTAATCGAATTGTCATCGCCGAAGCCGGAAGTGGATTCGCACGACATCGGGCGGCTGCGGAATGGCTGATGAAAAAGCACCAGCCGGCATGGATTCTGTCAGTGGGCTTCAGCTCGTCCCTTTCCCAATCTGTTGCGCCCGGCGATATTGTCCTTGCCAGCGAAATTCGGGATCTGCACGGAAACGAGTTGCCTGTCCGTTGCACGCTGAAGCCCCGCAGTCGTATCCACGTTGGTCGCACCGTTTGTCCGGACAGTCATCCGGCGACGGGTGTCGAAAAACTGTCGCTTGCGGAATCCACCGAAGCAATTGCTGCTGACACCGGTTCAATGGCTGTGGTTCAGGTTTGTCAGGAACAGGATGTCCGTTGCCTCACAATCCGGGGAATCATCGATTCCTGCTCTGAAGATGTCCCCGAAGCAGCAGCCGGTATGGTCTTCCGGTCAGACAGCCGTTCAAAAGGTGCAGCTCTCGGAAAACTATTCGCAGGGTTCACAGCAGGTGCTGCAGAGCTGAAAGCATGGCGAAACCGTGCCAGCAACACGGAACTGCATCTCGATCGGTTCCTTGCAGGAGTGACGGAGCAAATTTCTGAGCTTCTGGAGAGAAACCGGCAACGTTCATCACGATCGTGAATACACTAACAGCGTCGGGCGGGCCAGACGCCCGGATGGTTCGATTCCGCTGTCAACGGGAAGCTTCAAAATGAAGGTGATGCTCGCCAGTCCACGTGGATTCTGCGCCGGTGTTAACATGGCAATCGAGTGCCTCGACGAAGCCGTCCGGCGGGTTGGCAGTGGGATCTATGTTTATCACGAAATTGTCCACAATCAGCACATCGTGCAACGGTTCACACAACTCGGGGTGAAATTCGTTGATTCTCCCGAGGAAGTTCCACCCGGCTCAGTCCTTCTGTTCAGCGCTCATGGCGTCAGTCCGGAAATTCGCAGACTCGCCAGGGAACGACGGTTGCAGACAGTTGATGCAACCTGTCCACTGGTCACGAAAGTCCATCTCGAAGCAATTCGATTCGCGCGTGACGGATATCACATCATCCTCATCGGGCACGAGGGTCACGACGAAGTCATTGGAACGATGGGGGAAGCCCCGGAAAGCATCACGCTTGTCGAGGACCCACACGAGGTCAAATCCCTGCCATTCACTGAGCACGACAAGCTGGCCTGTCTGACCCAAACAACGCTGAGCGTTGATGAGGCCGCTGCTGTCATTACGGCTCTGAAAGCCCGCTTTCCGGCCATCGAGATGCCGAAGAAGGAAGATATCTGCTACGCCACCACAAACCGGCAGGAAACCGTCAAGCAACTCATCCCTCAAGCACAACTGCTGCTGGTTCTGGGAAGCCAGAACAGCTCCAACAGTAAGCGACTTGCTGAAATTGGTCAGGCCCAGGGCATCCCTTCGCATCTCATCGACTGCGCTGACGAAATCAGGCCCGAGTGGTTTGATGGAGTCGAAACGGTGCTGATTACCGCGGGCGCAAGCGCTCCGGAAGTCCTGGTGCAGGAATGTCTTCAGTTGCTGACAAGCACTTATGATGCGGAAGTCGAAGAAACACAATTGCGGGAAGAAAACGTTCACTTCAACCTGCCGCGCGAGCTTCAACAACTTGGTCCTGCACCCGCGACAAATCTCCACAGTTCCAACTAAACAGCCCGCGACTCAAACTGAACAGCCCGCAACGCGACCTTTCCGAATGTACAGGCTCAAGTGAGTGTGCCTGATGTGACGATACACCCGCTGCCAGGCAGAGAGATCTCCAAATGGGGATGGTCAGCTCTTAGCAGGGCAAATTCCCGTCGAGGGAAATGTTGAACAGCAGCATTTCGGGTGCTTGAATGCGAAATGCCGCATTTGTAGCATTCTTCCCAGACGTGGTGGCTATAGCTCAGTCGGTTAGAGCGCCAGATTGTGGTTCTGGAGGTCGCCGGTTCGAACCCGGTTAGCCACCCTTTAGTAATTTCTGAGACCTGAATTGTTTCGGACAGTTCGGTGACTGCCGTCTGCTCGATGCACATCTTCAGGTTTGCAACTCCGCTGCATTATTCGAACGAGTTGCACTGCAGGTCGATGCGGATCAGGAATGGTTTCGGTCTACAGCGAAAGCTGCTGACCGATCACGGAAAAAGACGAAAAAGGCCGCTGTGCAAACAGCGGCCTTTTTCTGTTCCAGGTGTTCCGGAAGCCTGATCCAAATACGGAGACTTTAACACCCGCGTCAATATCCACGAGACCGTAACGGCTAAGCCACCTCTTATTCCAACTCCACACCCTCCACGGGATCCAGCTGAGGCGGCTCGCTCTTGTCCCACTTCTCGACCCGTTCCTCGGCCGATGGCACCTCCAATGGTCTGACCACTCGAAATCCAACACCGAGTGCATCCGTGAAATACCAGATGCTCTGTGGAACCTGCGGATCCTGTTCCTTCCACTCAAGTGCCGAACCTTCACGCACGGCACTGCGCAGCATCTCGGCGGAGTCGTCCCAACCGCCACCGCGAACAACCCGAGGATACTCCATCAGCGGTACAACCAGCGGATTGATAATGCGTTCTTTTCGGTCGCTGTAGCTGGCCGGAACATACTGATCCAGTACCCATTCAGCGACGTTCCCATGCATGTCGTACAGTCCCCACGGGTTTGGTTTCTTACCACCGACCGGATGATAGTTTCCATCGCTGTTGCCCTCGTGCCACGCGTGTTCGTCCAGCAGCGAAGCATCATTCCCAAATGAGTAGGCCGTATCCGTTCCTGCGCGGCATGCATATTCCCATTCAGCTTCGGTGGGCAAACGGTAGTAACGCCCGGTCTTGGCACTGAGCCACTCGCAGTACATTCGAGCAGCGTGCTGAGTCATGCAGATGGCAGGATTCCTTTCACGGCCCATCCCAAAACTCATATCGGTGTATGGCGGTGTCGGTCGCGTGACAGCATCGGCAATTTTGTCGCGAGCAGTCGTGCGACGGTTGTAGGCAGCGCGCCGACGAGAATCGATTCGATCTCCCCAGACCTCATACTGATTCCACGTAATCTCAAAGCGACTCATCCAGAATGGTGAGATCTCCACTTCATGAGTTGGCCCCTCATCCTCCCTGTGGCCCTCCTCGTCCGACGTACTCCCCATCCGAAATACACCGCCGGGAATTGGTACCATTTCAATCTTGAAGCTGGTGTGAACCAATGGCTCTGTATACTCCTTCATGCTCTCAGCGTCCGTCGCTGTTGCTTCCGGCACATCAACCGGTTTTGGCTGCGTATCCTGAGCAACAGCAATCTGGCCACGGACCGACACGAGCAGGATTACCGCGAGGCAGATCTGCCCAATTGACCGCGGCTGAGTGTTTTTGATAGGCATCATGGTCTTGAACCCGAAAAGAACGATTTCACCTCGTCGAACTGATGTGGATCCTCACCCATCGGGAAGTCGGCGTCAACATTTGCCTGCAACTGTGTCTCGCGATTCCTGCACTCGATTGATGATCCATCATTGACCACTTGATCGTGGTCGAGCAGTTCAAACGCGATGAGCAAGCATCAACCGTACCGTATGAACGACCACCGCGCCGATGACCAGAGTGCCTCCCCAAAGCAGTGCCCTGGCAACCCATGGTCGATACCAATCGATCACTGTTGCGATCACAACAACCAGAACCGACATCAGCAGTTTGAACACAAACATCCCCTGATAGCCGTACTCGCTGATCACCCACGCTGCAATCGGGTTGGACTCGACAATTCGCACTGAGCCCTGGCTGACAGCGCTGAGTCGCAGCGCGATGTAAGTGAAAACAGCATCCAGTGCTGCGACCAGCAGAAACCAACTTGCAGAAGTTTCCAGCCCCCAGCGTTTTCGCGGCATCCCATTACCTCCGAACGAAGCTGAGGAATTACTGTGTCAGCGTCAGGTCATTTTGCTGCTGAGGCCGAAAACACACTCAGTTCACCCGCTTCCGTCAGCCGAAAAATCGTGCGAATGTGTGGGTCGGCAATCAGGAAATCCTGTCCCTGCTGACAGAGACCAACAGGACGATCAAGCGGTTCACCACTGACGAATTTCTCCGGTTTACCCTCCGAGCTGACTTTCCAGACGCAGTGCTCGTAATTATCCGTCACCAACAGACTGCCGTCCGATGTTCGCACGAGATTATGAGGCAAATTGAAGGGGTGATCGGAAATGAACGACTCGATTTTTCCATCGGGCTGCA
Source organism: Planctomycetota bacterium (assembly GCA_017859815.1). GTDB lineage: Bacteria > Planctomycetota > Planctomycetia > Planctomycetales > Planctomycetaceae > SXXK01. The sequence continues at coordinate 65,627 of JAFMMM010000002.1, forward strand.
CCGTTTGAATCTGTCCGTCCTTGCTGGAAGTGGACAGCACCCACAGGACTCCTTCATCGTCGAGTGAAAGACCGCGCGGCGAATTGATCACGGCGAATTCTTCCGGCTCGCTGCTGCCAGCGGCAGGCATCTTCCAGATTCGGTGAAGTTCCAGGTCTGCGGTGTAAATTGTCCCGTCTTTTGCCACAGCGATTGACATCGGAATACCGATCCAGCCAGCGGTCAGCGGTTGCGGTTGACCGGCATCATCAAATCGATAAACCTCGCGAGTCGCGGAATCCCCGGCCAGCAGATGCCCTTCATGATCAATCGCCAGACAGCGAACTGCGTTCAACGGAGTACGAAACTTCTTCGACGCCTGAAAGAACACACTGCGTTCCCCGTCTTTCAGTTTCCAGATTCCGGGCAACGTTCGATCCGCGACATACACCGTTCCATCTTCCGCAGCAGCAACCGACAGCGGATACTGGAATTCGGTGACATCCTGCCCCCGGGCGATCACCGAGCAGCACAATATCGCGGTCAAAAGCAGGCCTGTTTTCACGATGTGACTCCTCGGATATCGAGGGCAAATTGTCTGGTCAGGGTTCATTGTGCTTATTCCAAGCCATGTCATCATGATACTGCGCAGGTCCCCACGAAAAAGCTCTTCAAGGAGACACATTGCACGGAAACATCTCAGTGAATTCCTCGGTTGCGGGCAAGGGTCTCGCGTCGCGTGACCCAAATCCCCCCCTATTCTGCTGACGTCAGTACCGCTGCACAAACGTCCCGACCGTTCAATCGGGACGATTTTCATGTCGCAGTGAAAACGCCGCCACCGGTGTTGGTGATTCTGCTCAGGATTTTCAGTCGGCACCCGCTTTGGTTTCACCCCCCGGGGATTTCCCGAACTGATGAATTGTGTTGTGGAGTTTCCCTTCCACCGGTTTCCCGTCGTGAGACTGCAGCGAGTACTGAATTTCCATCCCCCACGTGGCGGGCAGGTCCGGAATTGCCAGAGTCACCGTGTAGCCGTCTTCAGAGACAGTCACCGACTGCACTTTCAATTCTCGCTCATTGTAGTGCTTCGAACCATAGTTGGCCGCCCTTCTGAGGTCCCAGGCGGTCACCTTAATCGACTTTGGCGTTGCAGACTCCGGTCGAATCTGATCAGAGAATCCCAAACGAATCTCTTCACTGACCACGTTTAACCGGAGCGGAAGTCGTGGATTCTGCTCTGTCGCCCGAATCCGATAGATCCCTCCCTGATGCGTGGCACTCCCGGCCCAGGCAAACATCCCACAAAGATACAATTGGCCATCGTGCGGACTGAACCGCCCTCGCATGACTCCGGTTGGAAATGATGGCAGTGGCAACTGAATCATTCCGCCCTGCATTTGCCCATTGACTTCTTCATGTGGGACCAGGAAGACCTTCCCATAACCGTAGGACAGATTGAGTAACGAGCCGTTCAATGGCCCCCAGCGATCACTGTCAACCCACAGCAACTCCCCGGGTGATCGATCGAATGCATTGGTGATCCAGCACAATGGTGGCACCATCGCATCATCAGAGGTGTCAGTCACGTCATGATAGCCGAAGATGTTGCCGTAGAAATTGGGGCTGCCGTCCGACTTGAGTCGGACCCAATTGATGCGATTCTTGGGATTCCAGTGCCCCTCCTGGTCAGTGACCACAAAAGAGCCGTCCGGATTCAGACAGACACCGTTGGCCGCACGAAAACCATTCGCGATGATGTCTGTGCGTGAACCGTCCGGCGACACTCGCAGCAGCGTACCATGATGCGGCACCACTGCTGGAAGTGCATGTCGGGCAGATTTGGCATAATAGAAATTCCCATCAGCATCGCGCTGAAGTCCCATCGCAAACTCGTGGAAGTGTTCTGTTACCTGCTGCTGGTTGTTGAAGCACTGGATATAGTCTGCTTCACCGTCGTCGTTGGTATCGTGAAGTATTGCCAGCTGGTCGCGACAGGTGAGATAAATCTGACCGTCCACAATCTTCAGGCCGAGAGGCTGAAATAATCCTGACGCAAATCGTTTCCACGTAAGTTTTTCACCCTCCCCGACGCCACTGATAATCCAGACATCGCCGTCCCAGCTGCAGGCGGCCAATCGGCCGTCAGCAAAAAAATCAAGTCCGGTGAATCTGGTTCGTGCCAACCATGGATTCACTTCCGGCGCGGTCAGGACATCAGCCGCAAATGGTCCGTCCGCATGCAGGACAACAGGCTCTGTCTGCAGAGTCTGCGGCCATCTGGCTGAAGCTGCCAGAGTACCGGGATCCAGATCCGCAGCCTGAGATCCGAACGTGGGCCGCAGCTCCACCGATTCCCCACCTGAAATCATCCACAACGTGGCATTCACAGCAGACTCTCCTGCCGGAATTCTTAAACACAGGCGGTCTTCCTGCTGGATCCACTCCATGCCCGCAATTGCCGGAGTGACACCAGCGACCAGTGGAGTTACTGCCGATCCCTGAGCAGCACGCAGCACTTTAGCTGTCAACCGTCCAGCAACGGACGATTCCACCGCTTCACCAACTGCAGATTCCAGCATCCAGGTCACAGCCTGCGGTTGTCCCGCCACCGCCGCGGTAACAGTCTGTTCGCCCTCCGTTTCACGATCAATCCAGGTGACGGAGGCAATTTCCCCGGTGAATGCCGACTTTTCGCGAGGGAAGTTGTCAGCCGTATAGCCGATTCTGAAGACGGAATTGTCGGGCCGCCCTGTCACTGCCAGCCTGCCACCGCCGTCAGCCTTGCCATCAACCCAAAAACGAATCTCGGCCGTTTTACTGTTGCGGGTCACAGCAACGTCATGCCATTTCCCGTCGCTCACCTTCTTCGTTCCACTGACGGCTCCGACCCAACCAATGTCGAATGTCAGCTTCCCCCCGCGGAGAAAAAACGTCTGGCCATCACGAACCCACGGCCCGTCCGGGGCAGTCAGCGCGGTGATTGTGCCATCTTCCCGGGTGCGGATCCGAGCGGCAATCGTGAAGTCCGCCCGTTCAACCGCAAGTCCCGCTGCATCGCTTGTCTCTGTTTGGAGCCACGTTCCACCATCGAAGCGGACAGCACCGCGAGCCTGAGCTGTTTCGCCGGCAGCAGAACCAAACAGGACTGCACCGTCACTCTGCAGGCTCAACTGCGAATTTGGCTGCTGACAAACCTGCAGCAACAGATCCTCACTGCGGGAACCGATCCGAAAGGTTCTCAGGAATGCATTCGGCGGTGCAGACGCTGCTTCACCGTCTTGCTTCTGTACCGCAGCTGTCGTCGAGAGTCCAGGAGTCTCTTGTATCTCCGTTTCTCCGATCGTGTAATCAAAAACAGTCCGCCCGCCAACATGATGCTGCCCGCGAAATCTGCCCCATGCATCCGGCAACGGTCCGTAACGCCGGTCGTCTCTGCCGGTCACACGCTGCAGATCGGCAAAGGAATCACTGCCGGGTTCTGCCCAGCCTGGCTCATTGGGAACGGACGCGATCACTGTGCCGCTGACCGTCGGGTGAATGTTGTGCTGACCGTTGAACTGGATTCCTCGCCAGTTGATGAATTTCTCGTCAGCCGGTGTCTGCTCAGTCGCATGCCAGGCTGCCGCCATACGCAGCGTATCGGTTTCAAACAGCATCCAGTGACTGCCGCGCGACACGCCGCCTGCACCGGGATCAAGACGGACCGCGATCCCTTTCTGGGCGATGTTGTGTTTCGGCCCCGGAACCTCGATTGAATGTGTCAGCGATGGGCCATAGTCCATGGCATTCCATGGCTGAATCAGTGATGGGGCAGGGCCCCGAGTCTCCCCGGCTGGCAGATCCGCAAGATATTTTTCCGTCAACTCAAAGTACTGCGACGGATTGTCAGGCTTCAGCATGGTTTCGCGAATGAAGTGAATCACATCATACTTCTGCGATGGCACCATCCATGTCTGTGCAGCCATCAAACCAAAACCGGATGTCAGCGTTCGGTACATTGTCAGCGGATCGCTGCCACTGCGAAACTTTCCAGAGCTGAACTTCAGTGATGTTGGCAGCGAACCCGCCAGATCTTTCGTTCCATGACAATTCTGACAGACCCGACGATAAGTCTCCTCGCCCCGCTTCAGAGCATCATCATTCAGGTCTTCAATCAGCCCCCTGTGATCCAGATTTTCTTCGTACTCCGGAAGACGAAAGGTCAGCAGTGAGGCAGCGGGCTGAAGTTCCTCCGCTCGCGCCGCACCACCACGACGAATTTCTGTGAGGTACCTGAGCAAATCCAGGAACTGCTGGCGGCCGGCAAGCTGATTGACGAGCCCCTGAGGCATCAAAGAAACAGACGTCGTCAGGAATTCATCCACGTCCACCGCGGGAACAAACGTGATCCGATCCGGAAATGCCGTATCTCGTACGCCAATCCCCTCATCAGTTGCGGAAGCCAGCAGCCCGCTGACACTTCTGCCGTCAGCCGTGACCACAACGACTGTCTCGTACCCTTT
>JAFMMM010000305.1 GCA_017859815.1 Planctomycetota bacterium
AATTCGCGCCATGGCATCGAGATCCTCAGTACCGCCGACGCTGCGCAGATTCAGGGCAATCTGATTGGCGTCACAAAGCTGGGTGATTTGGCCCTTCCCAACGGGCTTTCGGGAATTTTCGTCGCCGGATCGAATACGCTGATCGGCACCAATGGGGACGGCACCAGCGATGACGGGGAAGCCAACGTGATCTCCGGCAATACATTGCACGGGATTCATGCGGACGGAGCCACCGATCTCACGATCGCCGGCAATCTGATCGGCTTGAAACAGGCAGGTGACGCGGCCCTGTTCAACCAGGACTACGGCATTCGGCTGGACGATTCCGGCGATGTACAGATTGGCGGCGGAGATGGAATTTCCGGCAATGTGATTGCCAGCCTTGATGGCGGCATCGGCATCTTTGACGGTGACGGAGAAATCACGATTGCCGGCAATATCATTGGATTGTCTGCTGATGAAGAAACACGACTGAACGGCGGTACGGGAATTTACGTCGAACGCACCGAAGATCTGATCATCGGAACCGACGGCGACGGCACCAATGACGCCGCCGAAGGCAACGTGATTGGCGGCAGTTCCGCGATCGGCATTCACCTTGCAAAGCTGGCCAACGACACCGACCTGCGAACAACAGAATCCGTAATCATCGCCGGTAACGACATCGGGATTCGCAGCGATGGCAGCGGTTCCGCAGATGTCTATAACTCCACCAGTGAAGTCTACAGCCAGGTAACCGGCGTCCGAATCGGAACCGACGGTGACGGGCAGAGTGACTCCGCAGAACAGAATGTGATCACTCACCAGAAGACTGGAGGATCGGGGATCACGCTCGCCGGCGAATCCGCAGCATTTAATGTGATCGCCGGAAACCGGATCGGATTGACACCGAGCGACACGACGGAGCTGGGGTTCAACACCTATGCCATCAGACTGAGCTCCGGCGCCCACAATAATCGGATCGGGACAGACGGCAGTGACGATGCGTCCAACGCAGCAGAAGCCAATCTGATCGCAGCTGGCCTGCAAATCAACGCCGCCGATGACAACACGATTGCGGGTAACTACTTCAACACCACGGCTGACGGAACGACCGCAATACCTGCGGTCAATTACGTGTTCGGTGCAATTGAACTTCGGGGTGGCGCGTCGGGCAATATCATCGGTACCAACGACGATGGCCAGGGTGATGACCTCGAAGGCAACGTCATGGCCGTCGGCTTTGGCCGCAGCCTGATTGAAATCACGGGGGCAGGCACCGATGACAATGTGATCGCCGGTAATCTGATGAATATCTCAACCACCGGGGCAACTCTGAAATCCACCGAACGCGGCATCTACATCTACGGCGGTGCATCCGGGACACGAATCGGCACCGATGGCGACGGACAAAGTGACAGTGACGAACGCAACGTGATCGGTGGTACTCAGAAAGCAATTCTCATCGAAGGTGTTGGCACCGACGGTACCGTCATCGCCGGAAACTATCTGGGAGTTGATCCAACCGGCGAACTGCAGCGTAAAAACATTGTTCAGATTAGCATCTGGGCGGGTGCTGGAAACACCCGCATCGGAACGGATGGCAGCGATGACGCCTTCAACGCCAATGAACGCAATGTCATTGCTGGCGGGCAAGACGGTATCAACATAACGTCGCTCGCCGGCAACTATCAGACCATGCCTGACAACAAGGCGAAGACTGACGGGGTCGCCATCGCCGGAAACTACATTGGTCTCACCGCTTCGGGTGCACCATTGGGACACAGTCGCTGGGGAATTAACGCATCCGATCAGGTATTGAACCTGCGCGTCGGAACGAACTCCGACGGGATTGCAGATGAAAGTGAACGCAATGTCATCAGTGGCAATGGCTACTGGGGCGTTGGGATCGCGGGCTGGTCGACGATCAATCAATTTGTCCTCGCGGAACTGCTGAACGACCGCATTGATGTCACCACAGCGGAATCCACCATCGCGCAGGCTGACCTGTACTACGCGTCGGGCACTGGCTCGGACACCACCGGACACTGGGACTATGACAATGCCATCCCGGGCGGCGGTTCCTCCAAATACGGCTTGAAATCCACCGGCACGCTGACGGTCGCAACGCAGTCGGAATATACTTTTGCCATTAGTGGCGACGACGGCGGCTGGCTCAATATCAACGGAACCCGTGTGGTCGATCGATATAACGTCAGCAGCTTCGGCGACACCCGCGGCAAGATCACACTTTCGCCCGGCACATATGAGCTCGAGTGGACAGGTTATGCCAACACGGGCGTTTCCGGTTTTGAACTTTCGGTGGCGGTTGGCGATGTCACCACAGATATTACCGCAGCGAATGGCTGGAAGGTGCTTGGCGACGCTTCACCGCATCCTGAAATCGCGCTGCAGGGCAACCTGACGGTCAAAGCGTATTACCCCAATCCGGGCGAGCTGAACGCTGTGGTCGCCGGAAACTACATTGGTACGTCTGCGGACGGTACCGCAGACGTCGGCAACAACAACGCGGGTGTCATCATCACTGCCGACGGAGTGACAGTGGGGGGAACCACGGCATCGGCTCGTAACGTCATCTCCGGTAACAACTCGACTGGCGTCATCTTTGCAGACGCCCGTCTGGCTCATACTGGCAACCGACTGCAGGGGAATTATATCGGTGTTGCCGTGGACGGCACGACAGCCCTGCCCAACGGCACGCTGGCGGGAGTTTCTGCTGTCAGCATCGGCGCCGACAATGTGCAGATTGGCGGGATCGGGGGCTTCAGTGGCCTTGCCGGCGGCGGCAATCTGATCAGCGGCAGTAAAGGCTACGGCATCGAGTTGCTGGAAACAGCCTCCGGCAATGTGATTCAGGGCAATTACATCGGCACCAATGCCTCCGGTACTGCCGCGCTTGCGAATGCCTTCGAAGGCGTTCTGGTGCTGGGTTCGGACAACACCATTGGTGGCACCAGTACGGGCGCCGGAAATCTGATTTCAGGAAACACGCAGAATGGGGTTCTGATCAGCGGCGGCGATGGGAACTCCCTTTGGGGAAATCGCATTGGCTCCAATGCCGCGGGAACGGCTGCACTGGCCAATGGCAGCAACGGAATCATGGTCTCATCAGGGGCATCCGACACCCGGATCGGCAGCGGAACCTCCGGCGCTCGCAACCTGATCAGCGGCCACTCGCTCAGTGGAATTGTCTTTACCGAAGCTGGCACCGGAAATGTTGTACAGGGCAACTATATCGGCACAGCCATCTCCGGTGCCGTCGCGCTGGGCAATGCCAGTGAAGCAGGCGAAACATCGGCAGGAATCCTGATCTACGACAATGGTGACAGTCAGGTTCTGATTGGAACCGACGGTGACGGAACGGCAGACGCAGCCGAAGGAAACCTGATCAGCGGTAATCTGCAGTCCGGCATTCTGATCTCCGGAGGTTCTTCGTCGGCCGGAGGCCACACGGTTGCCGGTAACAACATCGGCGTCAACGCCGGACTGAACGTGGCTCTCCCGAATCACGGCAGTGGCGTCATGATCGTAAACAGTGGCAACAACCTTATTGGCAGCGATGGTGACGGCACGGCCGATTCGGTCGAGGCGAATCAAATTGCCGGCAACTCCAACAGCTCCGCTGCAGATGCCACCGAATACGCCAGCGGTGTTGTGGTTGTGGATTCCGCATCAAACGACAGCAACCTGACACTTCAGAATATCATCGCAGGAAATGCGATTGGTACTGACCGTTTGGGTGAAAAACCGCTGCCGAATCAGGGCAACGGCATCACGATCGTCGCCGCGAAAGGTACTCAGGTTGGTGCTGCCGGAATCCCCAACCTGTTGCGATTCAACTCCCTCGCCGGACTGCACATCGAAGGCACCACAGACGAGGGCGCTCAGGCACACGCTGAGACCAGCCTGCAGGCAAACAGTTTCCAGGCCAACACCGGACTGCCGGTGGATCTGGGCACCACCGGCGTCACAATTAATGACAGCGGAGACAGTATTACAGACTTCCCGGTCTTCACCTCCGCCGCCATTGAAGACGGTGTGATGACACTGATCGGTTTTGCCGAGCCGGGACTTGTTTTCGATCTCTATCTGAATGCCGGTCAGGTGGGGCAGGAATTCGGAGATGGCGTCACGTGGATTGCTCGATTCACAGAAGGATCAGAGGCTGACAAGGATGCAACGACGGGCAGCTACGGGCCCGAACTGCGTGGCGTGACAGTCTCCGACGGAACAATTACGCAGAATCGATTTGAGTTCTCCTTTACTCTCCCTGACGGCGTCAGCAACGGCGTGCAGATGACAGGAATCGCATCCACCGGTGGTGTTTCCGAATTCAGTTCATTGATCTTGGCCGGAGAACAGGGCAGCGCGATTGAGCCGGAAATCACTCTGGACAACGACACTGACCCGGTGCTCCTGAATGAGCTGCAGACGTTGTCGGTCGATGGAAGTTTTTACGACCCGGATTCCACATCGTGGACAGCCACTGTTGACTACGGAGACGGAGACGGCCCGGTCGCACTGGCTCTGTCTGCAGCACGCACGTTTACGCTTGAGCACATCTACGACACACCGGGAAGTTATACAGTCACAGTCCAGATTGTTGATGCCGGACTGGCCGCCGGATCCGCAACGTTCGGCGTGACGGTCGCCAATGTTGCCCCAGTTGTGGACTACAGTACGTTTGCATTCACCGAAGCTGCCGACGAAGGAGGGACGGTCGAATTAAGCGGCTCCTTTACTGACGGACTTGGGGCCCATGTTGTGGAAATCACATGGGGCGATTCTCAGACGTCCACCATCGAGCTGGCATCAGGCATCTTTAGTTTCGCCACGTCGCACATCTACGCAGACGATTCGAACTCCTCCGGCTCAACCACCTCGTCAGATATCTACTCGGTGGACATCACGATCCGTGATGCCTCCGAACCCGACGGGACGGACAGTGCTGAAGGCGTCTTCCTGACGGAAATCAGCAATGTGCGACCAACGCTGGACAGTCTTCTGTTCAATGGTTCCGAACTTGCAGCGGACGCAACGCTTGAACTGAATGAGGGAGCGACACTCGCGCTGACAGGAACGCTGACAGATCCCGGACTCGCCGATGTTCACACCGTCACCATTGACTGGGGCGACGGGACAACCGTTGAGGTTGATCTTACGGCCGGTGATCGCACATTCGGCGGCACCAGCGATTTCAGTCATATCTACGCGGACGATAACGTCGACGCGTACACCGTTGTGATTGAATTGTGGGATGACGACGAACCTGCGCAACGCAACACGCTGACTCGCAGCGTGCAGGTGCTGGACGTCGCGGCATCAAGTATCTCGGTCACCGCCCTTCCCTCATCAATTTCCGAAGGCGAATCGATCGAAGTTTCCGGGAGCTTCGTCGACCCGGGAACCACCGACTCCCATCAGGTCCGCGTGATCTGGGGAGACGGTACACCGGACTCCATTCTCAACGTTGCAGCTGGCGTGTTGACATTTGGCGGCAGTTCTCTGACACACACGTATCGCAACAACGCTGCAGGTGGTGCTGATTATGACATCGAAGTGATCGTTTCTGACCTTGCGGATGTCACCGCAGCAGGCAGCGGCACGGATTCCGTCAGCGTCGCCAACGTAGCGCCGGTCGCCGGGACGCCAGTCGTCAAGCGTCTGGACGGTACGGTTGGTGCAATCGAAGAGGGCTCTCGAGTTGTTGTTACCGGAAGCTTCTCAGACGTGTCTTCTCTTGATCGACATCAGGTCACGATTAACTGGGGGGACGGCACAACCTCCAGCGCGGCCGTGGACGCAATGACTCGCACCTACTCCGCAACGCACCGCTATCTCGACAACTACGCTGCAGCGGAGATCACAGCAACTGTGATTGATGGGCGTTACACCGGGGCAACATTTACGGCCGATGGAGGCTCAGTCACGTCCGCTTCGGTCACGCAGGTCATCACCAATGTCGCGCCAACGCCGACAATTGCACCGGTTGCCGGGTCCACTCCCACAGTCACAAAGCTCGTCGCAGAAGTGGTTGATCCGGGACTGAATGATATTCCGGACCTGACATACACGTGGCAGGCGGACACTGGCCTCGGCTACACAACAGTCGCCACAACGAAGATCTTCACTTTCGACAGCACCACCTATACGCAGCCGATGATCAGGTTGCTGGTCAGCGACGACGACGGTGGGGACGGCGAAGACGAAGTCATCGCGGTCTTCGGCACCGATGTGGCGGAAACGATCACAATCACTGACACTGGTGCAACACTGTCCTCCGGTGGTGGCGGCGGTCTCGGCGGCGGTCTGGGCGGATTAACCTGGCACGATCGGATTCTGGTCCTCGGCTTTGCGGGTCAGGATTTCCTCAACGCATCAGCCCTTTCGTCCGGCTTCACAGCCATTCTGGATGGCGGGCAGGAACAGGATTATCTGTACGGTGGCAACGGCGAAGATGTGTTTTATCCCAACGACGGAAACGACACGGTTGACGGCGGAGCTGGCGACGACAACTACTTCCTGACTCCAAACAGTACGCTCACGGTCATCGACACATCCGGCGACAACACTCTGGACTTCACCCGTTCAGAATTCGGAGATGCGACCGGAGTCGTCTTTGATCTGACGAAGATCCGAAACACCGGAATTCCGGACGCCGACCTC
>JAFMMM010000306.1 GCA_017859815.1 Planctomycetota bacterium
AGGGATGCGATGGACAGAAACAGAAATGCAATGGCGCCGTGAGTTCCCAAAACCTGCCCACGCTCCTCTGGTGAAGAGCGAAACTGGATCAGAGACTGCAGTGGAATCAGATAGAAGCCCGCACTGACGCCCGCAAACAGAATGAACATGGCGTGGGAGCTGGCTACAATGCGGATGCCTTCTGCCATGTCGGGAAGAGTCGGGGGAATTGTCCCCAGCAGGACAAAGGAAATGGTCAGTCCTGCCGCACCAATCGGAATCAGGACAGGCTTGATTCCACGCCCGGAAACGAATCCTGCGACTGCACTGCCCAGGCCAATTGCGATGCCAAGGATTGCCAGCAGGATGCTGACTTCGGATCGTGATACTGCGTACCTTGCGAGGACAACGGTGTATTCCGGAAGGATCAGCAGGGCAAGTCCGGCCAGCAGATAAAAGTATCCGTCTGCAAGGACAATCAGCAGCAGCGGTGACCGCGACATGCTTTGAATGGTCTTCAGGTAGACGCGAACAGGATTGCGGCTGTAACGGATTTCCGGGTTGCCTGCCGGAAGCCGGGGAAGAAACATCACTGCAGCAACTCCCGCTGCAGCAACACAAAGCAGCGTAGCCCCCGGCAGCCATAGCTGCCCGGCTGTGCTCGCCTCCTGCGGACTGTATTTGTCCGCGATGATACCGGCCGCAATCGTACCCACAAGGACAGCAACATTGGTCATCATGTTGATTAGCCCGTTCGCCTGGCTGAGTCTGGAAGGCGGAACAAGCTCCGGGATCATTCCGTACTTGGCAGGACCAAAAACTGCACTTTGTGCAGACAACGCCAGCAGTGAACTGAGTGTGATCCACAGATTGTCGGTCAGAAACCCAACAGCAGCCACGAGCGCAATCGGGACTTCGGCATATTTCATCCAGACACTGATTGTGCGTTTACTGTGCCTGTCCGCCACCTCTCCCGCAAATCCTGAGATCATCAGGAAGGGGACTGTCAGGCAGAGGCTGACGTAGCCCTGTCCGCCGTCGCCCAGCATACCAGCCCAAGCCCCGTCGATGACCATGTACATCACAACACCCTTCAGGATGTTGTCGTTGAGCGCTCCCAGAAATTGCGTCAGCGTCAGGGCAGCAAGGCCGGAGTTTTTTCGACCGCTGCCGTCAATTTCGGTGCGTTCATTCACTGAGTCGGACATGCATCACCCGCGTTGTTGATCTTTAGGAACAGAAAATCGCCATGGAAGGATCAGCAGAATGGCCCCAAAATCCTGGAAATCAGTTCAACCCGTAGGTTACAAGGGATCACTGACTGTCACCACATGGGATTTCAGGTAACAGTTCTCCCGCGAACCGATGGCCCCACGGTGCTTTCCACGCTGGCAAATCCTGCGTTTGCACCGGACAGTGTCCGGGATTACTGCTGTCCGGGCTTGCCAGTTCAGCCACTAATCGCGGCTTGGTACTGGTTCTTAGCTAACTTTTTGTGGAGGCCAGAAGCATCTGGCACGCAAATTCCCCCACGGGATATTTGGGTGAGGCTAATCGCCTGCCTGGGGATGGTCAGTTCTGGTTTTTCAGACGGCTGGTCACAGATACTGTTGTTTGAGGTACAGCTTGACCTGCAATCCTGACTATGCTCAACCTGCCACACCACACAACTTCGTGGTCGTCGAATGATTGGCCTTCGAATTATGAAACAACCCCCCTCCCATATTCCACTTCTCGATGGCCTGAGAGCCTTTGCTGTGACGTGTGTGCTCACTGAGCATTTCGGAGGCATGCTGGCCGCAGTGAATTCATGGGGGTACTACGGTGTTGACCTTTTCTTTGTTCTTAGTGGTTTTCTGATCACCCGAATACTTCTTGCCGGGACAGGCTGTTTTGGTCGGGATCTCAGGACCTTCATCGGTCGCCGAACGCTGCGGATTTTTCCAGCCTACTACCTGGTTGTTCTGCTGTTCTGGCTGACCAATTACGCGAATACCCGAGAGGTAATTTTCTCTCTCGTTACCTACACCTGGAATTACGCTGAATCCATCAGGGACGTGGGCCCGTTCTATCTGTGGTCGCTTTGTGTGGAAGAACAGTTTTACCTGGTCTGGCCGTTTCTGGTTCTGGGGCTTCGCAGCCGACCCCGCCTCCTTGCTCTTGTCACCCTTGGTTTGATCAGCCTCAGCTACTCTCAGCTAATCTGGAACATCATTCCGGTAATCTCCCGGTATAACTATACAGGATTGCCCAATCGCATGGGCTCGCTGCTTCTTGGCGCCTTCGCGACAATTGTTCCGGTAGATCGGTATCTTCCGCAAGTCTGGTATCGCAGTCGCATGCTCGAACTGCTGTTGCTGATCGCGTTGCTCTGGTCTACGGCGTCCTTGAGGTTCAGCGTGGTTCCATTTCATGTCGCTGCCTACGTGGTTGCTGGTTTGTGCTCCCTCTGTCTCATCATGAAGTGCACGCATGGAAGTTTTGCGTTTCCTGTTGTGAATACCGTGCTTAGCCATCGAATCACGCGTGAAGTTGGAAAGATCTCTTATGGAATCTACCTGCTGCACCTGCCGGTGGGGAATTACTTTCGAAATGAGATCTTTGGTCCGATTTGGCAAATGATCCCGTTCGAAATGCTGGGACCGCTGGAAAAGCTCCGCTGGCACTCGTGGGTTCTCTCGTTTCCGCTGGTATGCTTCATTTCATTTCTTGTCGCACGTCTGATGTGGCTTGGTTTTGAACAGCCGTTACTACGTCTGAAAGATCGCTGGTTTCCCTCACATTCGGCACCGGTCAGCCACTAGGGCAAGTTCGTTCCCGCTGCAGGATTGTTGGCAACATGGTCTACCATCGACTTGCTCGCACAACTTTGGTCCTGCTGTTCCCGCTGCTGGTGCAATTCCAAACGGGACTTGCACAGGAACAACTGGGGGTTGTTTCTTCCCAGCCAGAGTCCGGTCGCTGGGTGCAATTGGACCGAGGGTACATGGTGCCCTACCGCGTCACGATTCCCGGAACCCGGACATCGTTCGAAATGGTTCCCATTCCGGCCGGCACCCTGCGTTACACCAACGACCTCGAAACCGGCGATGATGCGGTGCTGGAGGTTCCGATCCAGCCGTTCTGGATTGCGCGCTGCGAAGTGACATGGGAAGAATACGACCAGTACCAGACGCTGCGGCGGACCTTCATGAAATTCAGTGAACGCAGAATCCGCAGACTGATGTCCGATCATCAACTGGACGCTGTCACCGCACCATCGACGGTCTATGAATCCCCCAAACCCGCCGTGGCAGATCCCGCAGAACAGCTCCGGCATCCTGCTGTCAGCATGACGCAGTTCGCAGCTCGACAGTACACCAAATGGCTTAGCCTGCTGACGGCGCAGATCTACCGCCTCCCTACGGAAGCGGAGTGGGAGTATGCCTGTCGCGGGGACACGGAATCGGGGTTGAGTCCTGCAGTGGCCTGGTGCCTTGAAAACTCCTCCGCTCAGACGCACCCGGTCGGCCTGCTGCCAGCCAACAGCTGGGGACTGTTTGATATGCGTGGCAACGCTGCGGAGTGGGTTCTGGATGCGGATGATTCCGGACGGCGGCGGCTGCGCACATTGCTGCAGGCCGGGCTTCAGCCGATCGTCTGGCCGAATCAGGAATTTTCCCGTCTGGTCTGCGGAGGCTCGTGGGGGCGGCCCGCTGCCGATTGCCAGCCAGATTCGCGTTTGGTTTCATCAGCGCGGTGGAAGGAGCTGGACCCGTCGATCCCGACCAGTCCGCACTGGCTGGCTTCTGACATCAGTCGCGAAATCGGCTTTCGGATCGTGCGACCGCTCACACCACCCGCCCACAGTTTGCGGCAACGATTCTGGGATCCTGACGTCCCGCAGACGCGTGCAGCGCTGCGTGAACTGAGTCACATCCAGAGGGGACCGGTTGATCCGCAGCTGCCGGTGATTCTTCAGCAGCTTGAAGCAGCCGGATCTCCCTGACACAACAGTGTGCCGGCATGGAAGTTGTTCGTTGGCTGGCTTCCGGGATTGGCTTACAGTTAGCATTTGCCCAATCAAGGCTGAGGCCGCATCTGAAACCGGAGGCATACTGATGACCGCAGAGGTACTGGGGGAATTCCTGGGCACGATGATTCTGATTCTGATGGGAGGTGGGGTCTGTGCCGGCGTCAGCCTCGAAAAGACCTACGCCAAAGGGGCCGGGTGGATGGCGATCACGGCTGGTTGGGCATTCGCCGTTGTCTGCGGCGTGGCGGTGTCTCAGTTTGCGGGCGGCCCGGGAAGTCTGAATCCCGCCGGGACCATGGCCGGAGTCATTGGCGGATCAGTGGACATTGTGGCAGCGCTGGTTCTGATCACTGCTCAACTGGCTGGTGCATTCTGCGGTGCCTGTTTGGTCTGGCTGGCATATCTTCCCCACTGGCAGCCAACTCAGGATCAGGGAACCAAGCTGGGAATCTTCTGCACCGGACCTGCCATTCCCAATACGACAGCCAATCTGCTGAGTGAGGCAATTGGAACATTCGCGTTGATCCTGATTGCAACAGCGATTACCGCGTCTGCAGAGGGTGCAGCGATCGCTCCACTGGTCGGCATTGTCGTCTGGTCAATCGGCCTGAGTCTGGGGGCCACAACCGGCTACGCAATTAACCCGGCGCGAGACCTGGGCCCGCGACTGGCGCACGCCCTGTTGCCAATTCCGGGCAAAGGGGATTCCAACTGGGGATATGCCTGGATCCCGATTGTCGGGCCGGTTCTGGGGGCTGTGGTCGCGGCCATCCTTGTGCAGGCAATCGCGGCTGAACAGCCATCTGTCGATCCACAGCAGACGGCTGCAGAAACTGTTCCGCTGCTGCCAACGGACAACGCAACTGACTGAAGGCAAATCCCTGCTGCAGATCCGGCCACGACTGCAGGAGTCGAAATTGCACAGCGGGTCACCGTCTCTCGGTCGTTGCTCCAACGAGAAAACTCGGATTCCGATTACCCCAGATCAATTTCAAATCCGCGCCGTGATTCACGATCCACAAAAGACTGGGCCAGGTCATCTCCCGTGATGGTTTCGGTTTCGGGGTTCCACGTAATGCGGCGGCCAAGTCGAGCGGCAATGCCGGCAAGGTGGCAGGTGGACAACGCACGATGATGGCTGTGCACATCGGAGATCGGATCCTGACGGTCCTGGCAGGCCGTGATGAAATTCAGGAAGTGATCCGTCAGTTCGCGGTTCTGGTAAACCTTCTTCAGGGCATCGTCCGGCAGAGGGTTGGTCTTCAAATCCTCGACGGGCTGTCCGGTCAGACGTCCGCGATTCACAAAAATCCGGCCTTCGCTGCCTTCAAACAGGATCCCGTTCCCCTGGTCGTGGCGAATCTCGATTTCCATGTCATCCGCAAACTTCGCTCGAATCAGGAACGCGGTCGCGGTGTTATAGCGCGATTGATCGGTCGGCATGCCGTCCCTGAACTCGACGGGATGTTGTACCATTTCCGGATCCACACTGATTGGTCCGGTAGTGGTCTTGCCCAGTCCCCAGGTCGCAATGTCGCAATGGTGGGCGCCCCAGTCAGTCAGTTTTCCGCCCGAGTATTCGTACCACCAGCGGAACTCGTAGTGGCAGCGGGACCAGCTTTGAGTTTCTCCGTTATTCCCGGCCAAGTACCGGAATTCCGTCTCCGGTGCCGGACCAAGCCAGCGGTTCCAGTCGAGTGTTTTTGGCGCCTCGGCAATGGGGAGCTCCGGGCTGGTGGGGGCACCACCAATGCTGCATGTGGCTTTGCGAACTTGACCCAGCCGTCCGGCTTCAATCAGTGCGATCGCCGTAAGGAACCGCTTGTCGCTGCGTTGCTGCGTTCCAATCTGGCAGACTCGTCCCGTCTCACGACAAATCCGTGACATCAGCTGACCCTCGGCAATTGTCAGGGTCATGGGCTTTTCGCAGTAGACATCCTTGCCGGCCAGCATGGCTTCAATGGCAATCTTGGCATGCCAGTGATCGGGGGTGGAAATGTGCACCAGATCAATGCGATCGTCGTCAAGAATGGAGCGATAGTCCGCCACACTGGAAGCGTCCTTTCCGGTCCATTCACGAACAATGCCGGCAGCAAGATCACGTCGGAAGGAATCCGCATCACAGACTGCAACATAGTCTGCCAGGTCTTTCATACGAGGTGCCGAACCGTACTGACCAGTCAGCCCGGTCGCTCGCTGATACCAGCGGCTGCCGGTGCCGATGGCGGCGATTGTGGGACGCTCGTTCGGACTGGTGAAGCCTGCTGCGCGTCCCGCGGAGCTGCTCAGAACAGCCGCCCCCGTCCAGCCCAGTGTACTGCGGAGGGCATGGCGGCGAGTCAAGGGGCGAGACGATTGCGAAAGACCGGAGTCTGGACAAGCGGCGGATTCAGTCATCTGGGAGCTCCACGTCAGCGTCGTTTGAAATCTCAGCTTTCGAATTGCGATTTACCGGGCACAGGTTGCCTCCAATACTGCAGTTGTAAGCGGAGTTCAAATCTGTTGCAAAGAGGCAGCTGCAGAAACCTGCAGTCACGATCAGGTTCCAAAAAACAGCGCTGGTTTGGCCTCTTCTCGCATCTCCTCCAGAGAGTTGGCTCGACAACCCACCTG
>JAFMMM010000307.1 GCA_017859815.1 Planctomycetota bacterium
GCTCACCAGGCTGGCCGGGCTCACCAGGCTGGCCGGGCTCACCAGGCTGGCCGGGCTCACCGGGCTCAGCTCCGCCTTCGGCCTCAGCCTGGGTTGCAGCTGCAGCTTCGTTTGCAGCCAGCTCCAGCTGACGTTCGGCCTGAGTTGACTCGTTGTTGGCGGCAGCCTCAATCTGATCAGCGACCTGCTCCAGTGGAGCCGAAGCCGCCTCATTGTTCAGGCGACGTTCGTGGCGGGCAGCGCGGGCAACTGTCTCAGCCGCCTGCTGAACATCTTCGGAAATCTGCTGTTGCCGATTTTCTGCGGCAGCCAGCTGATTCTGCTCAGGCTGCAGCTCGTTGCCGAAATCGGCGGCTTCGCTCAGGGCCTGCGCAGCCTGGCCCAACTCTGTCGCCAGCTCTGTCGCATCAGCCGTAAATTGTTCCGCTAACTCTGCTGCCGGATTTGCCGCCGCCAGTGGGCTGGTGTCCGGTTGATCTGCCGCCTGTTTCCGCTCCTGTGCCTGTTCAACGTCCCCATCAGCACGGTCCAGCAGATGCTGTGTCAGATCTCGCTGATCCTCAGCCTGCTGCTCCGCCGCCTGTGCATTTGTCAGAGCCTGCTGTAGCCCGGCGTTCTCGGGGTCAGCATTGAGCCGCTGCTCTGCCTGCTTTGTCCGATTCTCTGCAGCCTGCCGATTCCGCTCTGCATTCTGCAGGTTTTGGTTGGCCTGCTTCCTGAGATTTTCCTTCTGCCGTAACGCATCATTGGCAGCTTTTTTCTCCTGATCCTGGAACTGCTTCCGCTGCTGTTCCGAATTCTTCTGCTGAGCATCGCGGGCGGCCGCTTCCGGAAAAGCCTCCGCTTCGCCCTTGGTTTGCTCCGAAGTTTCTTGTCCCTGCTGCAGCATTTGAGCTGCCTCAGCAAGTGTTTGCTGAGCATTTTCAGCCGCCTCGGCGAGGTCTTCCAGAAGCTGCTCTTCTCGAGCACTTCCCGCTTCAGCAGCAACCTCATTCAGCTTCTGCTGCGCTTCCGCCAACTGCTGCTGAGCTTCCGCATCTTTTGCCTGTGCCGCCGCAGTGCGTGCCTGTGCGACCAGTTGCGAAGAAAGGCGAGCTGCTTCTGCACCAATTTCTCTCAGATCCTCAGCAAGCTCACGCTTCTGCTGCTGAAAATCTGCATCTGATCGTTCGTTGGCACGCTGCAGGTCCTGATCAAGGTTCGCCGCCTCTTCGAGTGCGTTCCGCGCTTCTTCCAAAGCGTCCTGAGAAATCTCAGAGAGGGCCTGCTGCATGGCGGGGTTCTGTTCCAGCTCTGCCTCCAGTTCCTGCAGACGCTCTTCGGGAGATCGCTCCATCTCCCGCTGCAGTTCCTGAGCTTCGGCATACTGCTGCTCAATCTGCTCCGTCAGTCCAAGTTCCTGCTCGGCATCACGCAGCTGCTCCCTTGTTTCTGCAACATCCTGATCGTCTTCAAGTGCTCGATAATGCTCCGCGACAAGGTCCAGCGCATCGGCAACCTGCTCCTGCTGCTCGGCCGCCTCTGCCAGTTCCTGTGTCTGTTGCTCGACAGTCTCAGCCTGCTCCGCCTCCTGCAATTCCTCGTTCATTGCGAGTGCCGGCTCGCGAATCATCGCGATGCTGTCATCGGCATCCCGCGCCCGCTCGCGTTCATCCTGATTCGTGATGTCCTGCTGATTGGCGTCTTCCACAAGGGCCTGCAGGAGATCCTCCAGCAGGTTATTGACCTCTTCCTGCTGCTGGTCAAGCTCCGCCAGCTGTAATCGCTGTTCAGGTGTCTGCTCGGCTTCCGGCGTCTCCTCCAGGGCATCCGCTGCTTCCAGCGTCTGCTCCTCCAGTTCACGAACTTCAGCAGCCGTCTGCTCGGCCAGCTCTGCAATCGATGGAGCATACTTTTGGAGCACAGCTCGAGCTTCCGCCATCGCTGGACGCAGGTCCGAAATGACACCGATCAACTCTGTCCGCATCCACTCCAGTTCACTGCCGGCCGAAACAAGAATCTCTCGACGCCAGCGTCGTTCGCTGATTCGGCGAGCGGCATCGCGAGCCGGATCAGACCACCGCGTGGAGTTCACTCGACTGATCAGCTGACCGTCAAACTGAGCTGCGGTCAGTTGACTCACAGCCACTTCCAGCGACTGCTGAACCAGATCCCAGTGCCTTGGGTGATCAACCCGCGACTGCAACTGCTGAGACCCCCAGCGTTCCATCTCAATCAAACGCTCTAAAACCAAAGCGGCTACGATCAGCTTGTGGCCACCCTCAAGTGTTCTCCAGGCGGGCGCACACTCTTCGAGCCCCTGCCAGGCCGGAGTCTCTGTTTCCTCGTTCTGACGGTGCAGGAACAACAATGACTCGAATGCACGCAAAGCAAGTCCGCTGTCTGCCTGATACTGCGGATTTCCGTCACGTCGCATTCGGCTCAGGTCGCGGCGAATCCGAAACTGGTCCAGACTTCGTCGATGGCGAATGTCAATTGCCGCCGCTTCACGCCCGGCGCGATCCAGCAGGGCATCGCTCTCTTTCGAATCACCCGCCGCAAGCGCCTGCTCCCGGAGTTGAAGTTCCTGCCGCGCTGCTGCAGCCAGCTGTTGCATTGGGGCGTAAAGACTACCCGCTCTGCTTTCCAGCTCCCGCCATGCGGCCTGCTGTTTGCCGGGCAAACTGCCGTCCAGAGCGTCCATCTTCTGACGCTCGCCAAGCTGCTGCAGTGCGTATGCTGACGTTTTCTGCAACTCTGCAAGCCGGTCTTCTGATTCCATACCCTGCTGCAGCCGATCCCGCAGCGCCAGACTCCAGTCCAGCAGTCGCCGCATATGGGCATCATAATTCTGCGGAAGTGAACCCATGTGCTTTTGAGTCAGCTGCTCCATCACACGCAATTGGTTGACGAGAATTGTCTCCTGGCGTACCAGCCGCCGGAATGTCTGCGTCGGGCTGCCGGCGACCAACTGTTGATGCTCCAGCATGGCATCCATATCAATCACCAGAGCATTCAGAAAGTTCCACGCCGCCATCCACGAGTAGTACTCGGACAGCTGCTTCGAATCGTCGGCAGATCGCTGGAATCCACTTTTCAATGCATCCAGATCAGCAGTCCGTTGTTTCTCATCCGCAGCGAGTCCGGCTGCCTGTAACAACGCTGCCGGAGCAGCCGAATATTCCGTCAGCAGTCGTCCCACAACCTGTCCAGTCAGGTCCAGTTCCTGAGCATCCGCACCTGCCGGCATGACCTTTTCAACGTTCTGGACCTGCTGAAGCAGTTTCTCACAGGCCTCCCGCTGCCGCTCTGCAAGGTCCAGCAAAGCGGTGCGATCCACTCCGCTCTGCTCGTCCTCCCACGCTGCCGTTTTGAGACGTTCGAGAACTTCCAGTGCCGCAGTCTGCTGCTGCTGCAGTAATTCGGCCAGCTCGGCAAGTTCCGGTTGCAGTTCCAGCTTGCGTTCCATCAGCGTATGACGCTGCGGGTCAAATTCCCGGTCGGCAATGATGATCCGAATCGGCACCGATTCTCCTCGACTGCCCCGCCGGTCAGTGGCGACAACCCTTGTCAGAACCTGATCCCCCTGCTTGAGCCGCAGGGGAATCAAATCCCATTCCCATGTCGCGTTTAACTGACGACCGGATGAGCCATCCACCACCTCAGGCTGCAGCGGAACCACCAGCCAGTCGTCACCGTTAATTGAGATTTCCTGATCCAGACGATCCAGTGGAAGATCATCTTCCGCCATGCCGCGCAGCTGCAACAGATCGTTTGGAGGCAGCAGCAGTGTTGTTTCCGGCTGATTGACAAAACCTGCCCGGGGGATCAGGTCCGGCTGAGGCCGAATCTCATAACGCGGGCTGAAGACATTCTCAAAACCTGTTTCTTCAGCCACCAGATGGACCCGATAAACAGCAGCTTCACTCAACGGGATTGAGGCATGCAATGTCCCGGCGTTTTCCCCCCCCGCGGATGTCAAAGGAATAACACGGGCTTCCCCGGGCCCGGACGGATCGAGTCGCAACTCGGCCTCTTTCACCGGCTGGTCTGTTTCCAGCTTCAGATCAACGGTCGTCCCTTCGAGAGCAACCAGACTTCCGTCCGCCTCCGTTCTTGTCTCAGCAGGCA
This sequence comes from Planctomycetota bacterium, assembly GCA_017859815.1. Classification (GTDB taxonomy): domain Bacteria; phylum Planctomycetota; class Planctomycetia; order Planctomycetales; family Planctomycetaceae; genus SXXK01. The sequence goes on from JAFMMM010000307.1 coordinate 4,111, forward strand.
GTAAGCTGTACTCCGGGTATTCAAACGTCTTGGTGAAGACAACAACCCGCGGTCGCGGGCGAGACTCAATCAGGTGTCGTGCTGTGATGGCATCACCGGCGAGGATGCGATATTCAACTTCCCGGTCCTGGACATGAATATTGGCGGCGAATTCTCCGTCGCTTTTGACACGCATCATCTGCCTGACAATGCCCTGACTTGCGGTCTGAGTCTCCAGAATGACCGTATCTACGGCACCACCGGAAATCCCCACCACAACCGCGACCGTTTCGTCTTCAGGTAACAACAGTGACTGTGGTGTCGGTTGCAGAATTTCCACCTGAATCCGGGAGACGCGCGCAATATTTGCCATCGGCAGTATCGCTCGCATTGCCAGTTGTCGGACGCGATGATCCGCTGTGGTCAGTACAGCACCTGCCATCAGTACAAACACCGTGGCGGCAACCGCCCATCGTCCAACCAGTCGCCACGGCAGCAGGGTCTGCACGTGCATTCGCCCCATCTGCTCGGCCACCTCGCCCTGCAGCAAGCTGCGAAACGCGGGGGAGTCCTGGACAACTGTCGGATCACTCGCGGCCAATTCCACCGCTGCAAGCAGCTTCTCTCGCAACTCCGGCTCGACACCTTCCATCCAGCGAGCCAGATCACTGCGATCGGCCGGTTGCCACATCTGACGCAGCGAGGTCCACCAGAATACAAGCACACTCGGAACGTAAACCAGTGACGAAACAGCCAGTCGCTGACTGTCAGTGAGCAACCAGTACCAGTCGATCAGTGACGCCGTCACAAGGCCGCACAGAAAAGCCACCGCGGCAGCGCTGATTCCTCGCACCAGCAGGAGTGAAGTTCGGCGGCGTCCAAACTGCTGCAGTCGGCCGACAACAATGGGGTCCAGTTGAACGTTCATGGCAGTTGATCCAAAGAGGGTGCAGACAAACCAATCACTCGGTAAAAATCAGCTTACCGGTTTCATTCTGATCAGGCCAGACAAGCTGTCCGGATCAGCGCAGGCACAAACTGCGTGCCATCCCATTACATCAATCCAGCACGCCGTCGCAGCATCCACTCCAGACTGAGCAGACTGACAATCGGCAAAAACCACCAGTAACTCTGCCACAGCAAAGTCTCTGACTCAACAATTCGACCATCGCTGTATGCACTCAGCAATTCCGGCAAATCGCCAATCTGCTCTTCTTCCAGCAGACGCCCTCCGGCAGCATCCGACATCCGCTCCAGCAGCATGCGGTTTGCCGAAGTAAATGCCAGCTCTCCTGAGATCGGGGCTCGAACGGTAAACCCGGTGGCGACCTGTAAAGCTTCGTCACTGTAGCCGTCAGCCTGAATCCGGACTTCATATTCTCCCGGTGGCAAACTGCTGATTCGCCCTCGGTAAATTCCAGGAATACGACCGTCGGCATTCAGGGAAATCATCGTCACGACACGGCCGTCGCGACTGATCAATGCATCGGCCGTGACCCCGTCCGCCGGACGTTCTTCCAGGTCCCTCAAGGCAATCCGCAAATCGATTTCCTGCGTGCTTTCGAAACTGCTTCCACCCGTGTCGATCGATACGTAGTCGTTACTCACTGCAAACGGTCGCGGCATAACGGCCCGGGACAGCTGATTCCAGATCCGCTGGTGCCAGGTGTCCGCCACCTTGTACCGCCACCGCCATGTCTCATCAAATGCAAAGTACAGAACACGCCCGGCCCCAAACAGATGGGTGACAAGCCCCGGTTTTGTCCCATCAGCGGTGGTGACCTCCACCAAAACCTCGGCGCCCGGCAGGGCCCTGGATTCAATCAGTCCCTGGGGAGCCGGCAACTCACCCCAGAACCCGCGGTTTTCCAGTTCATCCGACTGCAGCAACAGTGATGGATCCGCCGCGCCGCGGTCGGTCAGGCTGAAACTTAACCCCTGCAGGATCTCGCCACCGTCGGGCCAGTCGACAGGAATCATCGGGCCGATCGTGTCCGACGGAAACTGACGCAGTAACCCCCGCTGACCGTCGATCAGAATCAAACCGCCACCGCGAATCTCCACGAAGTCTCGCAACCACTGCTGTTCGTCTCGACTCAACAACGTCGGCTCAATCTCTCCCAGCACGATCAAGTCGTATGCAAACAATTCATCCCGGGTTGCCGGAAACCCCGCATCCTCTGTCGCCTCGTTGGCTCTCGGAAGCTGTTCCTTCTCTGTTCCCGGTCCACAAATCAGAGCGTTCAGCTGCCATTGATCATCGCGTTCGAACACATTCTTCAGATAACGCGTTTCCCAGCGGGATCGCCCATCCAGCAGCAGCACCTGATAGCTCTGCACAACAACCGAAACAGTGCTGACAGCCATGTTGTTTGACGTCTCAGACTCGTCCGCCAGGCTACTGACGGACACCTCGAGTTCCACAGGAATACTCTCCAGCTGACCGCCGTTTTCGTCCTCCTCAGCGACGTTTTCAAGCAACTCCTCGGGCGAAAACGAAAAAGGA
>JAFMMM010000308.1 GCA_017859815.1 Planctomycetota bacterium
GAACTGGTCGCGGTTCTGCGGCTGCGTTCTGATCTGGGAACTCAGTAATCAAACCCCTTCCGCTGTTTTGGCGGGAGGGGTTTTGTTGTTTTATGGGTGATGGTGTTGTGCAGGAACCGGCAGAAGTTGCCGCTCAATCCATCTCACAAACCGACGGCACAGGCCAATTGAATTCTTTGCAATGGCATTGGTTTTGCTCTGAAGACGGTGACTTATGGAGCCGGAAACGGTTCGCATGGGGGACAGAACATGATGACAGCAGCGCGGGCAAATCCATTCGCCGGACTGGAGGCAGCGTTGGACTGGTTACCCATGACAGTTGCTGCCATCGGAGTACTGCTTCTGATCGGGGTGATTCTTACACTCGTGCGTCAGTATCGTGAGCGTGATGACAAGAGTTTCGGGGATCACGAGATGTTGTCCACGATTGAAGGACTGCGGCAACATGGCGAGCTCTCTGAAGAGGAGTTTCGATCGATTAAGGAACGTTTGGCAGAAAGAATGAAAACCAGTTTGGAGGTTGTGAAAACGGGCCGCGAATCGGCAGAAACAGCCTCTGGAAAAGGCGATACGGTTGATGCTGCAGGGCCGGAAGTGGCGTTTGGTGAGACATCCGGACAGCCGATTCAGATGGTCCATTCGATACAGTCAGAATCACCATCGGGTTTCGAAGATGTTCCAGAAATCGATGCAAATCCAGAGCAACGAAGGCAGAAGGAGGAGCCGGAGGAAACCGAAACAAGGATGCATAGCGGGGATTGTACCGACGGGTCGGCAGAATGATTTTGCTGTGCCCGTGTCCGATACTGAATCGGGCAACAAGAACTGGTTTTGAGTCGGCAGGGACGCCGGCGTTTTCGGAGCAGGATTCCGACGACCTGGGCGTTTGTGCAGCGTTGCTTACTCGATCCTCCTGCAGGATCAGGAAGGGAGGCAGCGGCTGCGAATGTCGAGTATTCGAAAGCATCAAAGATGGTTGCAGGCAAGGATTTCGGGACTGGCAAGGGTGGTCAGACTGGCAAGAGAAATGCCAACTGCTCCTTCTGTCGCAAAAACTATCGTGAGGTTGGGCCGCTGGTCGAGGGTCCCGAGGATGTTTACATCTGCGGGGAGTGCATCGAACTGTGCGAGTCGATCCTTGATCAGGAACGGCGTCGCCGCGGTTCAACGCGTGAGATGTTCAATCGGGTTCCGACGCCGCGTGAAATCGTGAGCGAACTTGATCAGTATGTCATCGGGCAGGATCGGGCCAAAAAGCTGCTGTCCGTTGCGGTGCACAGCCATTACAAGAGGCTGATGCATAATCTCGAAGCCAGCACGGACGAGGTTGAGATCGAGAAGTCCAACATTCTGCTTGTCGGGCCGACAGGGTGCGGCAAGACGCTGTTGGCTCGAACTCTGGCGAAGTCACTGCAGGTGCCATTCGCAATTGGCGATGCCACCACGCTGACGGAGGCTGGCTACGTCGGTGAAGACGTTGAGAACCTGCTGTTGAAACTTTTGCACGCTGCAGATTTCGACGTCGAAGCGGCTCAACGTGGCATCATCTTCATTGATGAGATCGACAAGATTGGGAAGACAAGCCAGAACGTCAGCATTACGCGGGATGTTTCCGGTGAGGGTGTGCAGCAGGCGTTGCTGAAGATGCTGGAAGGAACTGTGGCCAGTGTTCCGCCTCAGGGTGGACGAAAGCATCCCGAACAGCAGTACATTCAGATTGATACCACCAATATCCTGTTCATCTGCGGTGGAACATTTGTCGGTTTGGAAGACATTGTTTCTCGTCGACTCGGCCGCAAGGTCATCGGTTTCGGTAACTCCGTGAACCGTGACGAAGCTGCAACTCGTGGCGAATTGCTGGCTCAGGCCAACGTTGAAGACGTGATGGAATTCGGACTGATTCCGGAGTTGCTGGGACGATTGCCCGTTGTGGGCACACTTGCCCCGCTTGACGAACAGGCCCTTGTACGCGTGCTGACAGAGCCCAGAAACGCTCTTGTCCGTCAGTACCACAAGCTGTTCGAGATGGAAGAGTGTGAACTGGAATTCAGTGACAGTGCACTGCATGCCATTGCCCGTCTGGCTCGGGAACGAGAGACCGGGGCTCGCGGGTTGCGATCGATTCTGGAAGGCGTCATGTTTGATCTGATGTTCGAGCTCCCGGAAATGGATCGCGGACAGAAATTCGTGATCACTGAAGAACATGTCCATCGCGATCGTCAGGCAAATGGCAACGACTCTGCTGCAGCTTGATGGATCTGTCGATCCGAACGACTCAAAAGCCCGTCCTGCTGGACGGGCTTTTTTCTTTTCTGCAGAATGCAGTCCAGGGCGCGAGCGGCGTTGTGTATTTCGATTGCCGGTTTGCCGCTGGTCACCCGCTGTTGGTTGAAATTGTACCGGCCGCAGACGCAGGCAGACCCGGGAAACAGGCACTGCATTCATGACACATCGCAAGACGCGCATTCGAAGACTCCAGTGGCGGATCATGCTGGTCGTGCTTGCCTTCGGCTCGACCGCGTTAGTCGCCTGCCAGGTTCCGGTGTTTCGATTTGCTCTCGAACGCTGGCAAACGGATCCCTTACGACTGGTTGTACTGCACCGTGGAGAAGAGACGGCCGCCCAGCAGGCTGCAGTACAGGACTTGCTGGGTCTGTCGCAGACGGGGTTTTCTGTGGAGATTCGTCAGACAGCCATCACGGACGATTCCCCGGAGATGCTGCGGGAAATCTATGGCGTTGCCGGAGTGTCCGCCGGCCCTGTCGTCGCTGCATTTTACCCACCCAATTCCTCCATTTCTCCCGGGACACCTGCGTGCGTGCTGCCGGTGAATGAAGAGACCAGACAGACTATTCTGAATAGCCCGATCAGAAAACAACTGGTGAATCGCCTGATCCGGGGAGACTCCGCGGTTTGGCTGCTGCTGGAATGCGGACAGCAGGGTGCCGATGATCAGGCCGCCGAACTGCTGCAAAGTCAGTTTCTCCAGCTGCAGACTCGGCTGCAGTTGCCCGATGCAGAGACTTTGCAGATCGAACCGGAGCAGCTGTCTCGACTGAGAGTTCCCTTTCAGCTGAAGTTTTCAATGCTGCGAATCTCGAGGACTGATCCGAAAGAGAGACTGCTGGTCAACAGTCTGCTGAACAGCGAACCGGACCTGCGGGAACTTCGCGAACCCATCGCATTCCCCGTATTCGGTCGCGGGCGAGTTCTGTATGCACTTGCCGGAAATGGAATTAACAGCAATACCATTGAAGCTGTTTGTGAGTTTTTGACCGGACCTTGTTCCTGTCAGGTGAAGGAAGAGAATCCCGGATTTGATCTCCCGCTGCACTGTGACTGGACTGCGAAGCTGGGGAAGGATTTGTTAAGCAGTCCGGTTCCGGAAAGGAATCAGCCCCCTGTGTTGCTGAAAATTCCCGCCGGTCGTCGTCGCAATGACGATCAGTCCGGCGGGAAGTGAGTCAACGGAAAATGTCGCGGATCTGCACTTGAAGCAGCGAACAGCGGAATTCAGACAGCTGGCCTCAACCACAGTTGATGGCGGCTGTTGAAAGAAAGAAACAGGTGCTGTGATGTCAGATCGGAATTCAGGGCAGGCGATCGAGCGTCGCGATGCGCTAAGACGCCTGAGCGTGGCAGCAGCAACCGGTGTCGCTGCAACACTAAACGTTCACGAAACTTGGGCGAGTGAAACGTTGCCTGCGGTGGAAGTCCGCAATGTGCGGCGAGTGTTCCACAACGGAGAGCACAATGCATTCACCGACATGTGTTGGTATCGGGGACGGATCTGGCTGACATTCCGCAGTTGTCCCGACGGACACATGGTGCATCCCACATCCCGAATCCTGATTCTGAGCAGTGGTGATGGCGGAGCGACCTGGGACCAGCAACACGAGTTTCGAGTCCCGCTGAGGGATACCCGTGATCCTCATTTTCTTGTGTTTCGTGATCGGCTGTTTGTGTACACGGGTACGTGGTACAGCGGCAAAACAACACTTCCACGCGATCAGTATGATCTCAATCTGCATCTCGGTTACGCCGTCTTTTCCGACGACGGTGACTTGTGGAGTGAGCCGCAAATGCTGGAAGGAACCTTCGGCCACTACATCTGGCGGGCGGCAGTATTCGGCGATCGCGTGTATTTGTGCGGACGTCGCAAACCGGGATTCGAAGTGCTTGCTCGCGGCGAAGGGCGTCGAGTGGAATCTCTGATGCTGGAGAGTGAGGACGGCCTGATTTGGAACAGCTGTGCAGTTTTCCAGGCGGTCAACGGAGATGAAACGGCATTCCGGTTTGAGTCTGACGGGCGCGGGATCGGAATTGCTCGGGCTGGTGGTGGCGGAACTGCCGGGCTGCTGCGCTGCAGTGCTCCTGGACAACCGTGGACCCGCACGGATTTGGGGGTTGCCATTGGCGGGCCGCTGCTGTCCCGTTGGCAGGGCAACGACGTCGTTGGTGGGAGGCGTATGATCGCGGGACAGCCTTCTCGAACACAATTGTGGTGGTTGCAACAGGACGGTTTGAGGCCGCTTGCAGAATTGCCCAGTGATGGCGATAACTCATACCCTGGGCTGGTGACGCTGACATCCGGAAATGCACTGGTTTCGTGGTATTCCAGCCATGAGGCCGATTCGACCGGGCAACGGATCACAGCCATTTATCTCGCCGAACTGGTGGCGAGTTCGCGCTGAATCCGGATCACTGTGGCATTTAGGCGGTGTGATGGTGTGATGGTGTGATGGTGTGATGGTGTGATGGTGTGGCACAAAGTGATTCGGGCGAGCGGTACTGCCGCAGTGTTGTGGATGCTGAAACACAGGACGTGCGTCGCACAGAATTACGCCGAAAATGTCAAAACAGGATTAAGGAATTGTTGTTCATGTACGTGAAACTGTTTGCAGCCAGCGTGCTGTTGATGATTTGCGGGTCGTTATCAGCTGACGACTGGCCACAGTGGATGGGGCCGAAGCGGGACAACATCTGGAGAGAAACGGGGATACTGCGGAAGTTTCCGGACGGTGGTCCGAAACAGCTTTGGAGTACTTCCGTTGCAGGTGGATATTCCGGCCCCGCTGTCGCCTCGGGACGCGTCGTGCTGACGGATTATGTCACTTCCGAAAACGTCAAGGTTGACAATTTTTCGCGTGGCGAGTTTTCGGGGACCGAGCGGGTGCTGTGCCTGCAGCAGAGTGACGGAAGGATTCTTTGGACGCACGAGTATCCGGTGAAGTACACGATCTCGTACCCGGCGGGGCCTCGCTGCACACCTGTCATTGAAGACGGTCGTGTATATACGCTGGGGGCGGAAGGGAATCTGTTTTGTTTTTCGCTGGCGGATGGGGCAGTTGTCTGGTCTGTGGATCTGAAACGGGCCTACGGGGCAAAGGCCCCTCTTTGGGGCTATGCAGCGCACCCACTGATCGACGGCGACCATTTGCTGACGCTTGCCGGAGGCGAGGGAAGCCACATTGTGGCTCTGAACAAGTTCACCGGCAGTGAAGTTTGGCGCAGCACAACATCGCTGACTCAGGGCCAGGGATATTCTCCACCCACAATTATTCAGCACGGCGGTGTTCGACAACTGCTGCTGCTGCGCCCGGATGCTGTGTCTTCAATCAGCCCCGAGACGGGTCAGGAGTACTGGTCACTCCCGTACGAAGCATCCAATGGATCGATTATCATGTCACCTGTGGTGCATGGGAATTATCTGTACGTTGCCGGATACAGTAATCGCAGCGTGATGATTGAGCTGGACCCGGACCGACCTGCGGCTCGAGAACTGTGGCGCGATCGTACTCAGGTGATTTGCCCGGTCAATGTGCAGCCATTCCTGATTGGTGAAGTGCTTTACGGATTTGATCAGAAAGGGGTCCTGCGGGCGCTCAGTCTGCCCGCCGGAAAGCGTCTCTGGGAGTCTTCTGATGTGATTGGAAAGCGTCCGGCTGGTTCAGAAACGGCGTTTATCGTGCAGCACGAAGATCGTTTCGTTCTGTTCAATGAACTTGGCGAACTGGTTTTCGCGAAACTGAGTCCTGAGGGGTATGAAGAGATCGACCGCGCGAAAGTGATCGAGCCCAGTAATTTTGCATTCGGACGGGAAGTGGTCTGGAGCATGCCTGCATTCGCCGGAAAGTGCGTCTTCATTCGGAATGACGATCAATTGATCTGCATCAGTCTGGCCGAGCAGCAATAAGGGCTGGAGCAGCGGATGATCGTGGTCCATCGACAGTCACCGGGGCTCGTCCCCGGACGCTGCTGCCGGAGTGAGTTGCTTCCGGGATGGGAAAACGGTGGTTTCCCGCGGAACATGGCTCAACGATGCAACTTCGCCCCAGGCTGGGGGGTAGAATCCGAACACAGGGTGTATTTCATTCCATTAGTGTTGCTGCTACGAAAAAACTGATTCATGTCAGATCGCGGCCTCTGTCGCCTGGTCACTCTGGGCTGCAAAGTTAATCAATATGAAACTCAGCTGGTGCGTGAAGCGTTGCTGAGCAGCGGCTACCGTGAAGCCGGGGACAGCGAGCCCGCAGATCTCTGTGTGGTCAACACGTGTACGGTGACCAACACAGGG
>JAFMMM010000030.1 GCA_017859815.1 Planctomycetota bacterium
CGCCAGGCCTGCCGGTCGGATTTCTCCTCGCCAGGCTGCAGGGAAAACGGAGATTCCACCGGAGGTTTTGCAGCGGTTGAATGTGCAGCGGGATGTCGAATACGTGCGGTATGGTGATCGCGCGTTGCAGCTGGACCTGTACCGTCCCCGGAAGGCATGGGGAAAACTGCCTGCAATTGTCTGCATTCACGGCGGCGGGTGGTGGAAGGGTGACCGAATCAGTCACACACCACTGGCCCAGGCACTGGCGGATCGAGGCTTTGTGACGGCCGCGATCTCGTATCGCCTGAGCGGCGAAGCTCCCTTCCCGGCGGCTATTCAGGACTGCCGTGCTGCTGTCAGATTTCTCCGGATTCATGCCGACGAGCTGGGAATCGATGCCGACAGGATTGGTGCTGTCGGGCTGTCCGCAGGTGGCCACCTGACTGCCCTGCTGGCCACATCCGGCGACGTGGCGGCGCTGGACTCAACCGACAAGACTCCCGCAGTATCCGCAGCAATTCAGGCCGCCATCGCCATGGGGGCGCAGACCGACCTGATGTCCGAACGCGTGGCAACGGTCTCGTCCGCTCCGGAGCGCGGGGAAATCTGGCAAAAATTCCTCGGAGGAAGCCAGCTGGAACAGCCGGAGACCTATCGCCTTGCCTCACCGCTGACTCACCTTGACCGCAACGACCCGCCCTGCTGGCTGATTGCGGGAGAGCGGGATGACCCGTCCACGCACGGTGAACGGTTTCGTGAACAGATGCAGCAGCTGGGGCTAGCTACGGGACTCACAATTCTCCCGGACGCACCCCACGCCTTCCTCAACCGCAGGCAGTGGTTTGATCCCATGCTGGATGTTGCAGAGCAGTTCTTTCGTCAGCATCTGACTCCCGGATCGTCTCCATAAACCAGACACCGCTTCGTCCCGGCGTGGATCAACGATGATCACCGGGCAGTCGTTCTGCGGTCACACGAGCTGCTGCTTCAGGCGGCACGGTTTGCAGGCAGCGACTCTGCACCGCGCAGTTTTCCAGCAACGCAATCGAACACAGTGTCCGGTGAAAGCCGAGCCAGGTCTCCATCAGCCGCGACCAGGGCCTGGTTCCTCACGCCGTCAAGGGGAAACGGTCCGGTCCGTTCCGGATTTGTGGGGCCGTACAACCCGACGACTGGAATACCAAATGCAGCAGCCATATGGATGGGGCCACTGTCGTTTGAGATCACCAGCTTCGCACGCTGGATCAGATTCACCAGTTGCATCAACGACGTCTTTGATGTCAGGTTGATGAATCGATTGGGATTCGGCACGACCGGACTCTCCCACGGTTGATGACTGTCCCAGACAAATGTCTCGTCAGGGAATGCCGCAGCCAGACGTTCGGTAAGTTCAGGAAACTGACGCCATTCTCGCTGCGGGTTGCGACTGTTCGGAAACATGACCACGGGTTGGCAGTCGCGAAGCCGACCATCCACTTCTGTCGGGTCATCGCCACGAATGGTGACCGGTGTACGAATTTCGGGATCCAGCCCCAGCAGCGGCAGGAACTCCAGCATCATCTCGATCACGTGCGACTGCCGACCACCCTGAGGAAATGGGGCAACCTGAGGATGAAACCAGCTGCTGCACTCACGCGACCATGCAGGACCAATCTTGACGGGAGCGTTGGCAGCCCGGGTCATCAAACCGGATCGCAGCAGTCCCTGGAAATCCAGCACAGCATCAAATTGCAATTGCTGCAGCTGCTGGCAGGTCTTCCAGATCCCGCGCAGGCCCAGCTCGTGTTGAAATTCTATGATTTGCCCGTTGACGGTGTCGCAGCGGCGAATCAGGTCAGCAAATCGCGTTTTGACAACCCACGAAACCTCAGCCTCCGGCAGCTGATCACGAATAGACTGCACCACGGGAAGTGCATGAATGATGTCACCCATTGAGCTGGGTTTGATGATCAGGATCTGCATGGGATTCCAATTCATTCAGCATACGTCTGCGAGTTTGGCAAGCTGCTGTCGCCCGGCTATGCAGCGCGTCTCAACTGCGGATTCAGTTCTTTGTCGTTGTACATTTTGAACTGATAATAAACGCGGAAGCTTCGGGTGCCGGCCTGCACTTCCTGCAGCAGACCATCCAGTGCTTCTGACAGATCGCCGATTTGCTGTTCAATCACTGTCAGCTTGTTTTGACAGCGAAGAATGTGGTCCTCGTGAGCATCAGTGCGTTCCACTTCTTCCTTCATGTGGAACTGCTTGAGCGCCAGGATGGAGAGGCGGTCAATCATCATGCCGGGCGTTTCGGAGTGGAACGTACAGCCCTCTGTCCGCGGTTGCATTGACTCCACAATGCTCTGATCCATGCGTTCGATCAGGTCATTCCGGCGTTGATTGCAGCGGTCGATCACGCGTTTGGCCGCACGGACCCGTTCGGCCCCCAGATCGTCGCAGCGAGCGATGTCTTCTTCGTGCCACAACAAAAAGTTCTGCAGATGGTTCTCTTCCACCAGCGCTTCAAATCCGCTCAGCTCACCTGAGGGATCCTGTTCGTGCCATTGAATGGTACGCAGCTTTTGCAGTGCAGTGACGGGAGCAGCCTCCATGCTGGTTTTCTCCTGATGATCTTCCGTGGGTATTCCAAATGATTTTTATTGATTTGTGTTCGCAGCCGGCCCGATCAACGCCATCCGGCGTCGAAAAACGACGACCCTCGGAAGGGGAACATTGAGCGGGCATCAGTCCTGAACCACGGCAGGGAGCCTGCAACGGTTCCCTGATGTGATCTGACTGACAGCGTATGCTCACAGGTTGTGCAATCCTGTGCCAGTCCAGTTCCTCACAACGACGAAACGGAGGTGGTTTTCTACTGCATTTCCTGACTGTTCTGGCAAACCCTGCCGTCCAACGCAGCCGACCGGCCCGCTTCACGGGTTGCAGTCGCGTTATGCTGCAGCCTGGTCAGTCGTCGGCTGCAGGGCAAACTGATAACCAAAGAATTCAATATCTTCAGCCAGTCGATCTGCAACCAGATCACGAATTTCGTCAGTGTATTCCGAGCGAAAGTCACGTCTTTGCCCACTGCTGTTCAGGACCTGCAGGTCAGCGGCTGCACCAAGATGCTCACGAATGTGGCCAAAATCGTCTTCAAGAGTCTCCATGCGGCCCACAAAATCCACGATCATCTTTCCGCGACCATCACAAACCCAGCCTTTCTGCAGCGCATCGTGGCGGCGAGTCCACTCGTCGGCAAATTCTGCGAAGGTCATTGCTGCAACACGTCGCTGATGCCTGTGCGCAGGACGCCCCTGAATGAAATGATACAGGGACACCAGTCGATCCCACGGATTTCGCACAAATGCAAACTTAAACAGCCCATCGTAGACCGAAGCAGGCAGATGCCGTCGAATCTGTGCCGCCGTGCTGTGTCCGCGAAAGCGACGACGATGCACCGGCCCGATCACATTCAAATTCACCCCAACTTTACTGAGCAGACGATTCTCCCAGTAGTTCAGGGGGTCATCAGCCAGCGGCGACAGTGCGTTCCGCATGCTTGTCCCGGCACACTTTGGCACGTGAACAAACAAAAACTTGTATTGGTGAGAGATCAGCATCTTCCGTACTTCCCGATTGCACTTACTTGCAGCTTGCTGCCTGTTGAATGCCTGTGAATGCCTTCATTCAGGCGGCATGTCGATCGCCGGACGCTCCCGCAGCTTCGGTCTCCGCTGACATTGATTGCCTCGAGTTCTCAACGGGGCGTCTCGCACCTGACTCCCGCCCGCGTCTCCATCCGGCGGCCAGCCCTGTGCCCCATTTCACAATGCGATAGAACAGATTATCCGAAAGCTTCGCCAGTCTTGCCGCAGCAGGCAGAGCAGCATCGAAGCCATCAGAAACGAATGTGCGCCCATTGTGGTGCAGGCGAGGTAAATCATCCCAGTCGGTTTCCACAAAAGTCGCCCAGCGAGCACAGTTGGTGCGATCTTTGGGTGACAGCTTCGACCGCAGGAGCTGGTGCGTTTCTTCCATCGAGCCCGGTGTGTAAGCAATGTCCAGCGCGTCATAGAAAGACGGCCCAAGCATAATCGCTGGCCGTCCCATCCAGCAGGCTTCGATCGTAACCGTGGATCCGAAAGTCACCACCGTATCAGCCCACTCAATCAGTGCGTACGTATTCGCGGAAGTTTCCGGATAGTAGACTTCGGCGTTGGGCTGCTGTTCCACGCTGTGGAAGGGGGTTCGAATGTCGCTGGAAATGTCCGCCTGATTCGGATGAAACCGAATACTGAAGAATGTCTCCGGATGCTGCTCACACATCTCCTGGACGACAGCCGCGTAATCCGGGAACGGCGATTTCCAGTCTCGCCCCAGAGACTCAAATTCATCCTGACTGCTGAGGAAGACAGCGACCCGCCGTTGAAATCCCAGCGCAGCGGGCGGTACAAAATCCTGTGCGTGTTTTTTGGCAAACTTGTTGGATCGAGGCTGTCGCCTGCGAGCAAAGTAATTCTCGGCAAGATCCATGTTAGCGGGATTACGCAGCATCCGTTTCTGCATCTCAACCCGATCATGCGCAGTATGGCCCGCAAACACCATCGGATGCTGCCGAGCGCAGACCTCCAGGGTGGAAAACGGGATTCCCATGCTGCGAGCCGCAGTGATGCAGAACCGCGAACAGGCCTGACGCCCATTAAAGACTTCCACACGATCGGGCCGTTGTCGTTCGATGAGTGCCTTCATCGACGACAGCATACGGATCGATGTGCGAAAAAAACGACGCTGGATCAGCGAAATGATCCGACTGCGATGGATGTCGCCGGGAAGCGTTCGGAATGTCGAAACCAGTGCACTGCGGACGCCCTCCAGCAGATGCACTCGCTCTGCGCCTGTAATGGAACGAGACTCAGAATCAGGATCAGCACACGAAGGGATCTGCAGGGGTCTGTAAGGATGGTCTGCAAGCCCCAGAGGCTGCGTCCGCAGATTAAGAGCAGCGGCGGTCTTTTGAGAACGACGACGGCAGATCGCACATACGACCGGGTTTCCGGCAAAGTTGGCCGTGCAGGTTCCCATCACAGCGTCACAGTAAGTGAGTGTGACATCATGCCCCGCATCCTGCAGTTGGCGTGCACGCGCCATGGCCACCAGCGTGTGCTTGCGCCAGATTGGGTAGGCGGCATGCACAATGACCTTTTCAGCCGCGGTCGCTGACGGCTCGGCAACGTCCCTGTCTGTGTTTGTATCGCCCACGTTATGGCTTCATCTTAGGAGTCAGTTCGTTCGTAGTGACCCGATATCCGGGGCCGCGGTGTTCCTCGCGGTGTTCTGCGCGGTGTTCCTCGCTGGTGTTCCGCGCTGGTCAACGCAACTTCTGCCGACCACCAGTGGCTGGCAAAGCGTCCGCCGCACGGATCGCCGACTTGCTCCGCGAAGAATATCAAAACACGGTGTCCACCAGAAAGATCAGTTGGGCCTCGAATCGGGCAACGTCGTCCCTGCTGGACCATCCCTGTTGAACACTGCTGCAGCCTGCTTCAACAGCAGCGGCAGGAACAGTTCCCTGCCCCGCAACCCTCCCGCAATTGTCAAATGAGCACTGTCTGCATAGATCACGTCGTCGCCAATCTCACTCACCCAGTTCCCCTGGCGATCGCAGAAGACTGCGGCGGGATCAAGCAATTCAACGGTACCGAATTCGCCGGCAACTCGCGTCAGAACTTCATCAGCCTGTCGATTGACCTCATCGTGCTGCTCCCGGGAGATGATCATCGGGGAGACAGATCGCCCGGAAAACAGCCGTAAGGCCTGCACGCGAGGAACATCAACGGTGAACGCAGCAATGTCTCGCACGAGAATCACTCGAGTCCCTGTCCGCTGCAGTGCCACCAGTGTCTTCCGCAGGCAATCCTCGAAGGCAGGATCTCGTGCGTAGCCCGACCACCAGGCCGTCAGCACAGTCACGTCGGGCCGCAATCGCTCTACCGCAGCAACAACGTCGCGATTAAAGACCACCGCCAGCGCACCAAAGCCTCCCGTCGGCACATATTCCAGCAGGGGTGGAGTTGCCGAGTGGGTCGCCTGCCAACACAGAAATTCAGCTTCCTGACAGGCTGCATCCAGGCCAGGCATCAGACTCATCGCATGGCTGTCGCCCCACATCAGGCAGGTTTGTTGACCGCCCGGCGAGCCGCATGCGGGAAATTCAGCTGCAGCTGCTGCTTCCGGACTCACCTCGAATAGAAATCCACGCGACTCGGCAGCCATGTGCAACCGTAACACCGCGGGAGAAACACGCGAAGGCAGCCCGGATGTCACTCCGACGACTCCACCACCGACGAGACAAAATACCACTCCGCTGCCACAGCACAGAAGCAGACGCCGCGTGGCAATTTGCCACGCCCCCGATGCAGGATCGCGACGCCGAAACGGTTGTTCGATAAACAGCCACGAAATCGTCGCCAACAGGAAAGAAACAGCCAGAAGAAGCAGACGCTGCATCAGAGTCAGCTCCCCGTCCGCCCAGTAGCGAGCGAATGCCAGCAAAGGCCAGTGCCAAAGATACAGGGAGTAACTGATCTTTCCGATCAGGACCAGCTGCCGTGACGACAGCAATCGCGATGTGACGCAGCCTGTTGCGTCGGTCTGATAAATCAGCACTGCAGCGGCAACACAGGGCAACAAGGCCGTCGGTCCAGGAAATGAACCCACCGTTCCAAAACACCATCCGCACCCCAGAATCCCCAGCAGAGAGACAGCAGCCGACAGACCACGGTATCCTTCAGATCTGCCTCGAAGCGGCGGCAGAAAACAGACCAAAGCACCGCAAATAAGTTCCCATGCGCGAGTTGGCAGCAGGTAGAACGTAGCCGACGGAGAAAATCGGATCCCCCATGCACTGCCCGCAAGGGAGATCAGAAAGAGGCTCAGAAGAAGGACGAAAAGCCCGCGATTCCCGATACGCCTGAAGCAAAACAGCAATGGGAACAACAGGTAGAATTGTTCTTCAACAGCCAGCGACCACATGTGCAGCAAAGGCTGCAGATCCGCAGACAATTCGAAGTAGCCGGTGTGGCGCCATGCATCCACATTTGCCAGCAACAATTGCTGTGATAGAACCGATTCACCCAGTCGCTGATAGTCCCGAGGCAACAGCAGGAAATGACCGGCAATCATTACGGTCGCGACCACAACCACAGCAGCCGGAAGCAGACGGCGAATTCGCCGCAGCCAGAAACTGCGTAATCGAAATTTTTGCTGCACTCGCTCGCCGAGTATCTGACGAGTGATCAGAAAGCCTGAGAGAACGAAGAAGACGTCGACGCCAACAAAGCCTCCCGACCAACCCAACTGCGTATGGTAGAACAGCACCATCAGCACAGCGATGGCGCGCAACCCGTCGAGTTCCGGGCGATATGCAGTCTTCATGCTTCCCTGTTGCTGTTCGGTTACGGACAGGAAGTTGATTGAGTCACATGCACTTTGACCGCACTGACACTCAGTCAGTACGCGTCGATGTCATCATCAGTGGAAGAATCACTGTACCGGTCAAAATCAACCCCCGAGTGATCCGGATACTGGTTGGGATCGTACGAATCCCCCTGGAGATCATCATCGTTCGATAAATCGTCACCGGAGCTGTCGGAAGCAGCCTCAGAACCATTGCCGCCACCTCCAAAGAAGAGGTGCTTCGCAAACAGGCTGGAGATCACCAGAATTACGGAGCCAATCCCGGGAACAATCAGAGCGGTCCCGTGAAAGCCCGGCTCCAGCAGACACTCTTCCGGAGCATCCGGTTTGTAATAGACAGGCTGCTTGCTGCCGGCCGGGTATCTCCGCACAATTGCATCCGGCACCGAAGAGTTTCCTCGGCCAGCATCTCCGTAGGCAACCCGATCTCCGGTATATCGCTGCCCGTTAACGGTGTAGTCATAAGAGACGCGGGCGTGGTACGAGGTCTTTGTCTTCCCCTCGCTCGTGCTTCGCACTCGCTCCACTCGCGACTCAGTGATTGCCCCTTCAGCTGTCGGCCAGTCCCTGCTGGCGAAGGAAAAGATCAACCCACGCACGCCAAAGTACGTCATCCCGCTGCCCACCAGCAGAAAGATGATGACCAGGAACCGAAACAGGAATCGGCTGCGACCGGTCATGGGAATGCCTTCAGCGACCCCATCTTCAAAGGCGTCCGGAAATTCCTGCTGCATCCGTTTCAATGTCATCCCCAGTTCCATCATGGCCTGGGTCTTACTGATCCCCTGACTTGATGAAAGAAGCGGAATCGCCTGAGCCGCCTTGCGATCGTAAATCAAATCCTGAATCTCGCGATCGACATCTTCGAGGTATTGTCTGTGATTTGGTTCCACCACAATATTGCCCTCCGGCTGAATTCGCGGAAACGAGCAGGCTGTCCCGGCTCTTCCGCCCGGCGAAATCGTGCAGACTTGAAGATCCGGGTCCGCAGGACAGCGAAAAGAATCGACAGCCGTCCCTTCGCTTCATGTTAACGGACGGAGCAGCCTGTACAAAATCCTGTCGCCCCGAAAAGCGGCAGAGAGCTTCTCCCGGACAGAAACGCCCGGGCCGCTGAAGATCGCGTCGTTGCTAATGGTGCGATGCCTGACGTCTTTGCATCCGTTGAGTATCAGACCGGCTGCGGCTTGTGCGATCAGTCAAAGCGAAGGTTTGCGGGAAATGCGGGCAACCCCGTCGCCGACGACGCCGCCAATCCGGTCAACCTGTCAAGTCTCGGGATTGAGCCGTCGTCATCACCTGACTTTGTAGGCTGCGGCGTCTCCGGCAGATCGTACGCAGGCAGACACCAACCAGACCTGCCGACACCAACACAATCAAACTGCTCGGCTCCGGAACCGGAGCCGAATACTCGAGATCCGCCACGCGAAACCCCGTATACCTGTCCTGCAGTTTGGCAGAGAAATTACCGGCTGGACTGCTGGCACTGGAGGTCGTTACCGGATTGGCATAGGAACCTCCCCGAGCGGAATGACCACTTGTCCCCGTGGTTTCCATCCATTCCCTCGCAT
Source organism: Planctomycetota bacterium (assembly GCA_017859815.1). Lineage (GTDB taxonomy): Bacteria > Planctomycetota > Planctomycetia > Planctomycetales > Planctomycetaceae > SXXK01. Next base: position 9,012 of record JAFMMM010000030.1, read on the forward strand.
TGCCCCCCATTGCCATCACTCCATACGGACTCAGGCCGCCCGCGAGGTTGACGTCTTCCGGCACAACTGCCGTACGAATCCCGATACTGCTGTTGTAAACCATCGTGTTGGCATCTGTGCCACCACCGTCCGGCACCTGAGATGGAGCTGTATTACTGCTGGTGGGGTACTTAAACCAATCCACTGCGTCCGGATCGTAGTAAGCGGCCTTGTACCACTCATCCATCACCGGCAGCACAAATCTTGCTTCACTGTTGCGGACTGGGTTTGCTGCGTTGTATCCCTCTTCACCGCTGGTCCACCACGAGATGTTGTCGTTAACACCGCTTGTTGTGAACTTGTAGGCAGCAGCGTAACCCTGACTGGTATTCAGCCAGTTCACGAAGCGAGCCGCCTCGTTCCAGGAAACACCGGTCGCAGGTTTTGAGGAACCATTACCGCCGTAAGCCGTCATGTCCTGAAGCGTAATCTCCAGCGAATTGGCGGTGCCGTACTCCGCGTTGTACTTCACGATCATATCGCGACTGACTTCGTATTTTCCGATTTGGAACCCGTAGGCAACCGATCCGGCAGGATTTGGACTGCCCCCGGTGTCCGCCGTATTTCCCGGATTACCAATGGTCACGAATTCCATCGTAAACTGATTCGAGCTTCCAAAAGTAATCGACCCGGCCTGCGCATTTTGTCCCAGGAACAGCAGCAACAACAGCGCAATCGCCGTGCAGCGGAGTTCGCGTTTTGCTGTTGGAGAAATGAGTAATGCCGCTGACATATCGCCGCCGACCCGAAGACAACACTGTTGACCAAAGTTCGATGTCGTTGAAGATACGGCGACTGGGCTTCCACGCAAATTCAGGGCTTGACGCCTGTTACGACCTTGACGAATTTCCCCTTAATTCATCCAGACCATTTGTGGGTCATGCAGAGCGGTTTGGTCCTGAGGGACTGTTGCACTCAGACAACGTCAGACGGGCTCTCCACTTCTATCAGAGCAAGCGGAAACGAGTTGACCAGCCACTTCACCGTGACCCCGGGGGGAGAAGCGGACCGGGGGGAGAAGCGGACCGGGGGACCGGCCGTCCAGTTGCCGATGACGCGTTTTGCCTCCGTGCGAGACATCCGACGGGAATTGAAGGCGCCAGTTCTGGCGAAGGCCACCGGTGCCGTTGCAAGCTGAAGAGGCGTGGACCGCGTGATGGCGAAGCAGCCGTGCACTTCACTTCCCGATGCTGCGCAAATCCACGATCGCCAAAGAAAAACCGCACCTGCAGACAACTGCTACAGGCACGGTTTCAAGAGCATTTGGAAATCGGGCTAGCGGGATTCGAACCCACGACCTCTTGACCCCCAGTCAAGCGCGCTAGCCAGGCTGCGCCATAGCCCGTTCGGGGCGGATCCTAGCAAACCCCATCCGCCGTCGCAAATGCGGCGGGATGTGGATTCTCCCGGAATGGAATGAACTTGCTGCCGGTTGCTCCCCCGTGTGCGCAACACGGCTCATTGCCACTCCCGCCCCGGTCCTCGCGGGAAGCTCGTCTCTCGCTTTTGGGTTCCCGATTCCGCTGCTGTGGATTCTGTCGGCTGACGCGTGCAATTCGACACCGCTCAGCTAAACTCCACACGCAATGATTCACGAGGAATCACGCCGGTCGGTGCAGGCAGTGAAGCCACTGGCCATCGTGTTGTTTTCTCGACATTCTCTTGTGGCACATTTCTCCGTTCGCCGCGTCATTGCTCCAGAAAATCCAGCCATGTTTACGGGACTGGTTGAAGGTCAGGGAACCATCGCAAAGGTACAGCCTTTGGAAGTGGGATTGCGCCTGACAATTGCTCCTGACGACGATTGCTTCTCCGCTGCCGATACTGCTCTCGGCGACAGCATTTCAATCTGCGGCTGTTGCCTGACAGTTGTGGCAAAAGATTCCGCCAGCTTTGATTTTGAAGCCGGTGAAGAAACGCTTTCCAAAACAACGCTGGGAACCTTTCGGCAGGGCACCCGCGTGAACCTGGAGCGTTCTTTGTTGCCCAGTTCGCGTCTGGGCGGTCATTTTGTCCAGGGACATGTTGACGGCACCGCGAAAGTCCTGTCAGTCAATCCGGATGGAGAATGGACCACCATCTGGTTCGCCCCTGCCGAGGCCCAGCGACGATTGCTGGTTTCCAAAGGATCAGTGGCTGTCGACGGTGTCAGCCTCACAGTCGTTGATGTCAGCGATGCTGGATTTTCTGTCGCCCTGATTCCGCATACGCTTGCTGTTACAACGCTGGGGAAGTTGCAGGCAGGCGATCTGGTGAACATCGAAAACGATATCTTAGGCAAGTACGTCGACCACCTGCTGGCCGCTCGACTGTCTGGTGTCAGCCCCGTGGCTCCTTCAGCAGTTGCCGCAACCGGTTCCCTGCTGTCTACAGACGGATCTTCCGAAAGTCAGCCATCCCAATGAAGGACGTTCAGCGTCAGACTCGCACGCACTTGATGTCGCTGTTGCGGCGACACGGTCTGAACCCGCGCGGCGACCTGGGGCAAAACTTTCTGATTGATGTCAATCTGATTGAATTTGCCGTTCGCAAAGCAGACCTCGACAGCCGCGATGTGGTCCTTGAAGTTGGCACCGGTACTGGCGGGATGACCTGTTTCCTGGCCAGGCAGGCTGGACACGTCATTTCGGTCGATATTGACAAAAACATGTCCGCTCTTGCTCAGGAGGCAGTCGCAGATTTCGACAATGTCACTCTGATCAATCAGGATATCCTGAAGAACAAGAATACGCTGGCACCGGAAGTCACTGATATTCTGCGACAAAAACTTACCGAAATCCCTGACAGTCGCCTGAAGCTGGTTGCCAATCTTCCCTACAGCGTGGGAACCCCCGTCATGTCCAATCTCGTGGCCTCCGACCTGCCATGGGAACGTATGGTGTGCACGATCCAGTGGGAACTGGCGGAAAAAATGGCTTCGGAACACGCCTGCAGCAGCTACGCATCACTGTCGGTCTGGATCCAGTCTCAGGCCAGCGTCAGGATTCTGCGAAGACTGGGGCCCAACGTTTTTTGGCCACGCCCTAAAGTGGATTCCGCGATTATCAGTATTTGGCGGCGGGAAGCAGCAGCCGCGAGGATCGTGGATCGCCCGTTTTTTCTGGACTTTCTGCGACGCATGTTTTCGCAGCGCAGAAAGCACATTCGCAGCGTGCTTTGCAGTATGTACAGAAAGCAGCTCAGCAAGGCCGAAGTGGACGCCCTGCTGGCCGAGTTAAATTTCAATCCCGAGACGCGCGGAGAACTGCTGGAGGTTGCCGAACTCGTGCGGCTTGGTAACGGAGTAAGCCGTCGGATTCAGGGGATTCCACAACCACCGGAGGCGTTAATTCCCACCGGCTCGATACTGCCCACGGAGTCTGCCTCATCCGAGGTGTCTGCCCCAGCGAATCCCGCAGATGCCGACAGTTAAGAACACAGAAGATCTCCCGACGATCGATCTCTACTGATCATTCGCAGAAGGAAGCGACCATGCAGGACAGAATTGCTTATCGTGGACTGACGTTTGACGATGTACTGCTGGAGCCCGGCTACAGCGAACTCATGCCTTCTGAAGTCAGCATCGGTTCAGCGGTCACCAGAAATATTACCGTCGAAACTCCAATTCTCAGCAGCCCCATGGATACTGTCACCGAAAGTGACATGGCGATTGCCATGGCCCAGCTCGGCGGGATTGGGATCATTCACAAGAATATGAGCATCGAGCAGCAGGCGATGCAGGTGGACCGCGTCAAACGCAGTGAGAACGGCGTGATTGTCGATCCGGTGACGCTGCCGCCGGAAACACCCGCGGGAGAAGCAGCCCGGTTGATGGACGAACGGAATATTGGCGGTGTACCAATTACAGTGGACGGCCGTCTGGTGGGAATTCTGACGCGTCGAGACCTGCGATTCCTCGAGAATCATGAATTGCCGGTCTCGGAAGTCATGACGAAGGAACCTCTGGTAACCGCTGCGGAAGACACTTCGCTTGAACGTGCCGAGCAGATTCTGCTGGAAAACAAGGTCGAGAAACTGCTGCTGGTGAGCGAAGACTTTCAATTGCGAGGAATGATCACGATCCGTGACATCGACAAGAACCTGCAGTTTCCGCAAGCTTCAAAAGATTCACGCGGTCGTTTGCGGGTTGGCGCTGCAGTGGGCGTTTTTGATCTGGACCGCGCTGCTCGACTTGTGGAAACCGGAGTTGACGTTTTGGTCGTGGATAGCGCTCATGGTCACTCCAGGAATGTTGTGGAGACGGTCCGCAGGATCAAAGCGGAACTGAACATCGATGTCATCGCGGGAAATGTCGCGACGGCAGCAGGTGCAAAGGCTCTGGCCGACGCCGGTGCCGATGCCGTGAAGGTCGGCATTGGTCCAGGATCCATCTGCACGACACGAATCATTTCCGGAATCGGTGTTCCGCAGCTGAGTGCAATTTCTCACGCATCCGGAGCCCTCGTGGGAACCGATATTCCTGTTATTGCTGACGGTGGAATTCGTTTCAGCGGGGACATCACAAAAGCGTTGGCGGCGGGTGCACAGACCGTGATGGTCGGTGGACTGCTCGCGGGCGTCGATGAGAGTCCTGGTGAGATGATTCTGTATCAGGGACGAAGCTTCAAGCGATACCGAGGCATGGGATCGCTGGGAGCCATGGTGAAAGGAAGCAGCGAACGCTACCGGCAGGGACACGATTCTGCGGACCAGAACAAACTGGTACCGGAGGGCGTGGAAGGTCGCGTTCCCTACAAAGGAGCCCTGCAGCCGCTGATGTACCAGTTGACGGGTGGACTGCGGTCGGGCATGGGATATGTCGGTGCCGGATCTGTCCGTGAGCTCCGCGAGAAGGCTCGGTTTATCGAGATTTCAGCGGCTTCAGTTCGGGAGAATCATCCACATGACATCGCCATTACTCAGGAAGCACCTAACTATTCTGTGGAGAACTCCGGTCAGTCCTGATTGCCTTGCTTTTGCGCTGGCCATCATCGCGCTGACCGGCATAGCTGCCGCAGACGAACCCACGCAGGCTGCCCCCGGCCAGTCCACCGCCCAGCAGTACCAGCAGCAACTGGACATGCGGATTAATGGTTTCCGCGACTGGTTTTCATTCAAAGACGCCGGGGCCTTCTGGGCCCGTGAAAACGCTCGCGTGGCATACAGCGGCTCAATGCTCCTGAACGAGCCGATCAGCGAGATCATCGAGCCACACCTGCTGGAAATCCCACCGCCACCGGCCGTTGATGTTTATGATCAAAAATCGATCATCGCAACCGCCTCATTCGAAACTGTTGCCGATGAAACACCGCAGGAACAACTGGGCAGCCAAACCAGCAGTCGTCTGAAGACAGACATTCGCTCGATCCAGCCTTCCCTGAGCTATGCGTTGAAGGATATTCCTGCCGAGCAGTTGCCGAAGGACTTTGCCAAGGGTCTGAATGCAGGGGAATACGAGCCACGGGAAACTCCGGCCACAGTCCTGCAGTGGGCACCGACCAACTTCTATCACTACCCGCTGTACTTTGAAGACCCGGCACTGGAACGATACGGACATACCTACCATCGGGTGCTGCAGCCGTTCGTTTCCACAACTCGTTTTGCAGGCCAACTGGTTGGGCTGCCCTACCAGATGGCAATTCACCCTGTGAATTCGCGGCAGTATTCTTTGGGTCATTATCGCCCGGGTGAATACGCTCCGAAAAAGCTGTATCAGATCCCATTTAATGAAGAGGCAGTCGTGATGGAAGCTGCTGTGCTTGCCGGACTGATTCTGATTCTGCCGTAAAGTTGATCGCCGGCACTTCATGAAGCGTCTGGCAGGACCTGGGTCTGCTCTGCCTGGCCGATCTCTTCCGGCATCGCACGGAAGCAATCTGCGACGCTGATCGCGTGTCCCTGTTATTCGTGGGGCTGTTATCCGTCGGGCGGACGCTGCGTCGCAGGCTGGGACGATTCCTTGAGCAGCACTGTTGAGTCCGCAGCAGCGGGACAGCGTCGAACAAAAAAACGGCAGGGGAACATTCACTGGAATTTCCCCCTGCCGTCCAGCAGTCTGTCGCGGGCGGGCCAATGCATGCGACCGACCGAACTCTGTGAAGGCAACTTCTGTTCCTTTCTGCGAGCGTCTGGAAAAACTGTCGAATACGATCGACAGCACAGTAGTTTTCGCGGATTTGCTGCAGCAGAATGCAGCAGCGCATGATTTCGCACCAGCCCGCGTGCGATACCCGCAACCGTCCAAATGGCAAGCCCGGCCACCCAATGCTCACAGAAAGTCCATCGGTGTCAGATCTTTCTCCGACACAGCCTCGCCCGAAAATTGCGGAACTCCTCTCGCCAGCCGGCGATTTGAACTGTCTGCGAGCAGCGGTCGAAAACGGTGCAGACGCCGTCTACTTTGGTCTGGATTGTGGATTTAACGCTCGAGCGCGTGCTGGCAACTTTGCCCCCGAACAGCTTCCGGATGCGATGCGTGTGCTGCATGAACGGGGGATGAAAGGCTATCTCACACTCAACACCCTTGCCTTCTCCAGCGAACTTGCAGAGTTGGAAGATCTGGTTCGGCAGATCACACACTCCGGGGTCGACGCGGTACTGGTTCAGGATCTCGGTTTGGCACGGCTGATCCGCAGCATCTCTCCAGAACTGGGATTGCACGCGTCGACTCAGATGACACTGGCCACCGCCGAATCCATCGCGGTCGCCTCAGATCTTGGAATTGAACGTGTCGTCTTGCCGCGGGAATTATCACTGACCGAAATCAGCCGCATTCACGCAGCAACATCGATGGAACTGGAAGCATTTGTGCACGGTGCCTTGTGTGTGGCGTGGTCCGGACAATGTCTGACCAGTGAATCTCTGGGAGGCCGCAGTGCCAATCGCGGTCAATGTGCTCAGGCCTGCCGGCTCCCTTATGAGATTGTCTGCGATGGGGACGATGTCGCAACAGGCGATCAGCAGTATTTGTTGTCTCCACAGGACCTCGCTGCATATCCCCTGATCGCAGAAATGCTGCAGGCTGGCATTCGGTCTTTCAAGATCGAAGGCCGACTCAAGACACCCGAATATGTGGCCAACATCACACGGCACTATCGCTCGGCCCTTGATGCTGCCATGGCGGGACACTCGCTGGAGTTTCCCCGCCGCCGGGTTCAGGAAATGGAGCAGTCTTTTTCACGAGGTTTTTCAACGGGCTGGCTGCGTGGGCACGACCATAAAGCTCTCGTTCCGGCGACAAGTTCCTCCAAACGCGGTGTTCTGCTGGGTGAAGTTGTGCGGTTGCTGCCCACTGCAGTGGTCGTCCGGCTGGAATACACGGTCCGTGCCGGAGATGGAGTGGTCTTCGATGGAGATCGGTATCGGAATGCCGAACAGGGCGGACGGGTCTATCACGTGCGTCAACATGGTGAGCTGCTGAAAGACGCGGTGGATCACGGTCTTGTGGAATTGAGTTTCGACACTCGCAGCGTGCAACTGGATCAGTTGTATCCCGGTCAGAAGATCTGGAAGACGGACGATCCGCGGCTCAACGAGGAACTTCGTCGAACATTTCAGGGACAGGATCCTCGACGCAAAGTCTCTCTTGATCTTCAGGTCACAGCTGCTGCCGGCGATGTGCTGCAGATCAGTGGAACGGCCGACAATGGCTGTTCCTGCAGCTTACAATCAACGCAAAATCTTGAGGCTGCTCGCAAACACCCCCTCACGGAACGCGTCCTCAGGGAACAACTGGGCCGTCTTGGCGGCAGCCTGTTTGAATTGCGTCGGCTGGACGCCACGATCACTGGAACCCCCATGGTTCCGCTCAGTGTTCTGGGCCAGCTCCGGAGAGACATGCTGCACCAGTTGCAGAATTCCCTGCCATCCCGGCCTCGAGTTCTTACTGCAGGTCATCAGCTCAGGGAATTGCGTGCCAGCCTCTGGAATCAGGAGTCGTCTGCAGCTCAGAATACAGATGACTCATCGCCCGTGGCACTGACCGTACTTTGCAGAACACTGGAGCAACTGCGAGCAGCGGCCGCTTGTCAGGCAGATCGGCTGATTGCCGACTTTCAGGACCTGCGAGAATATCAACAGGCCGTCACAATAGCTGCTAACAGCGGAATTCCTTTAGCACTCGCCACGACAAGGATCATCAAACCAGGTGAGCAGGGACTGCTGTCGATCATCCGCAAGGCGGATCCGGCACAGGTTCTGATTCGCAACCTCAGCAGCCTGCGTTTCTTTCAGCAGGCGGGCGTGGCAACCGTCGGCGACTATGCCCTGAATGTCACAAATGAACTGACTGCTGAGTTTCTGATTCAACAGGGTTTGCAGTGGCTGACTCCGTCCTATGACCTGAATCGCGAGCAACTGCTGCAACTGATTGATTGCGTCCCGTCGTCGTGGATGGAGGTTGTCCTGCATCAGCACATGCCCATGTTTCATATGGAACACTGTGTCTTCTGTGCAATGCTCTCGCCGGGCACGGACCACACAAACTGCGGGCGCCCGTGTGACACACGGCAGGTGGAATTGCGCGACCGTACCGGACTTGAACATCCTCTGGTTGCTGACATCGGCTGCCGAAACACTCTGTTCAATGCCATGCCGCAAAGCTCTGCAGAGATTGTTCCGGAGCTGTTGCAGGCGGGAGTCAGACGATTCCGTATCGAAATGCTGCGAGAGAAAGCGGAGGATGTCCCCCGTCTGCTTGCCGCCTATCGCGAGTTGCTGTCCGGTCAGCGAGATGGACGCTCTGTCTGGAAACAGCTCAACGCCATGAACCGTGTTGGCATCACTCGAGGAACACTGGAAGAAAAACGGAACCCGCTTGCAATTCTGTGACCGCACCGTTGCGGTTGTCCCTGACGAGACAGACTTTGTCAGCTGACTGAATGTGATCCGCGTCAGGTCCGCTCAAAGCGTGATGATTCAGGCCGATTCACTGTGCTTCCGAATCTCGAAGGCAGACTGACGGGGAACCGGCGTCTTGTCCTCAAATGACCCAGCCGATTTCCTCGCAGTTGATTCTGCACTGGTGCATTCAATGCGGAGTAACTGGTCGCTCAAATCATCAATCCGAGCGTTCAGCTGAGCCGTACTCTGCTCCATCCCCCCAGTCACCAGATTAATCACGCCCAGGAACAGCAGCATCTGGGACACCATGGTGACCAGCCAGCCCGTCGGTATGTACTGCGGATGACCACCAAAGTATCCATAGACCACAAGACAGCCGCCAGCCGTCAGTCCGAGAACGCCGATGTAAGCCAGCGACTGACCGATCATTGATGTCATTTTGCCATTCTTCCCGATCGAAGCTGCGGATTCGTTTGAGTGCGCAGAGACAGTCTCGGCCGATGCTGCAGTCGCCGGCAGATTCCGCACGGGGGCGGTTTCAGAGTCCGACTGTTCAAATCGCAGAATCCGCGATGTCAGCTCATCACCCTCTGGCGGTTCCGTCGATTCCTCTGCTGCCTGTGAATCTCTGTTGTCCGCCGCGGCTGATTGTGCAGACGCTTCTGCATCGTCGAACGCTGAACCAGCGGCCAAAGGCAAATCCGGGGGAGTCTGCGCGGATTCAGAATCCCCAGCCGAGTTCATCTCCGAGTCCGGATTTCCATCTGCCGAACCGTCGCCTGATTGTTCCACTTCTGCCAATGCATTCGTCAAATCACCATCGTCCGACAGCTGCAGATCAGAGTCTGCCACGGTCTCTGCCACCGGAGGTGCAGCCGCGTGTGAAAGATCAGCCGCAACCAGGCATTTGTCATTTGTGACATCATCACACGCAGATTCCCGTTGGAATTCGTCAGTTCCCGAGGCTGGAAGGTGTTCCGCTGTGGACTCCGAAAGACGATCCGATTGTTCCTCCTGCTGAATGACTGATGACGCTGTCGTCTCAACATTCGTGGGGTCATCGCCGGTTTCAGAGTCAGCGGAAGGCTGATTCTTTTCACTGTCAGCACTCATGTCGTCGCCTGCATGATCCGCTTTGGCAGATTCCACGAATTCGACCGGGGATGGCCCGATTCCGGGCGGAAATTCCAGGTAGCGTTCTGCGTCACTCGTTCCCGCCGCAGACAGTCCCTCGACATTTGCAGTGGCGTTTGTCTGCTGTTCGGTGTGAGTCTGCGCGTCTGTTGAATTCGCCGTTTCCGCAGAATCAAGCTCGCCGTTCTCGAACATCAGATCCAGCGCACTGTGCAGGAGATCTTCATTCGAATGTTCACTGTTCGGCGGCTCAACGTCGTCGATTGTTGTTGTTTTAAGAGCTTGCTCCGCCTCCGTCACTTCGATTCCGGTTGCAACTGCAGCAGGGGCCTCTTGTCGCTGCAAAGCTGACGCGGTGGCAGATGTAGCCCCGGTCTCTGAAGTCGCCGCAACATTTGCGAAAATTGCTTCCGGCAATGACGGGACGCTTCTGAGGACGCCCGCTGTTTCATCTGCGGCTGTCCGGGCACCGGTTTCCTGCGACACGACTGCTGGCAGACTGGTCTTCGCGGCCAGAGGCGTTGGCGACAAATCCGATGTCGCTTCGCCGTCGAAATCCGTCTTCGACGAAATCCTCTGCTGCATGGCTGGCAGCGATGCTGCCGAACTCGAGGACGAGATTTCCGGGGTGGACGAACTTGCAGCACCGGCAGGCGCGGACTCTGGATGCGATCCAGCGGCCGGAACCTTCGGATCCCAGGTGATCTCGGGAATCGCTGGACGTTGCTGCCTCTGCTCGTGATCCGGTGTTTCTTCGCCGTTGATGCGATCGAAAAGGTCTGAGGCCTGCCACTTCTGCAGGATTTCTTTGGCGCGACGGATTGCCTGCGACTGACTTGAAACCGCCTCCACAGTCCCCCCACAGAATGGGCAGACCGACGGCGCATTCTTGTCAGACTCAGCTGGAATTTGTCGTGAACAGCGACGACACCACATGACAACCGGACCCTTTCCCGGACCAAACAGGAGACAGTTTTTTAGCTGTCAGAGCCGGTTTGACTCAAGATCAGTTCGGGAATCGTCGTCAGGCGACCACCTGACGATTCTGCGCCATACCAGGATCGCCCAAATCCTGCGTTACACGAGACTCCGGTATTCAATCCGGTCTCTGTTCCAGTGGCGGAAGGATCCAGATCTCGTCGTAATCAACAGGCTGCTCGGCGCGGTAGCCCTCGTGCCGAATTAACTCAAGAATTGCAAGGAAAATCCCCACAATCCGCGACTGCAGCTTCTCGTTGTCAAAGAACGAACTGAAGCTGACGCGTCCTTCTTCCACAAGGCGAGTACGGATTCGTTCCTGATGAACGGACATCGGAGTTTCGTCCATTCGTACAGCAATTGTCTTCTGGATATCCGGCATCCGGATGATTCGTGCCAGCGCACTCACCAGGTCCCACACCTCCACTTCTCGAATTCGCCGCACGACCTGAGGGCGTTCAGCAGGAGGCTTGCTTGGCGCAATTCGAGGAAATCGCTCCAGCCACTCGTCTGCTCGCAATTCCAGTTGATGAGCCGCATCTTTATACCGGCGGTACTCCAGCAGTCGCGCTACCAGATCGCTGCTTTGCTCTTCTTCCTGCTCCTCGTCCTGCTCCTCTTCCACTTTCGGAAGAACTTCTCGACTCTTAATCTCCAGCAGCGTGCTGCCAAGAACAACAAAATCTCCCACCATCTCGTAGTCAACCATTTCGAGCACGTCGAGATAGTCCAGAAAATGACTGGTCACCTCAGACAACCGCAGCTGACAGACGTCCACCTCGTGACGCCGCACGAGATACAACAGCAGATCCATCGGACCGGCGAACAGGTCAGTGGCAACGCGATACTCGGCAAGACTCATTGGGAATCCATTCCACGGCTTACTCAGCAGAGCTCGGCAGAATTTTCCTGAACTGGCATGCTCCGGCAGAATTGGCCGGAGTCGCATTCCGACCGTCAGCGACATCAGTGACGCAAAACTTCACACGAATCCGGAACAACGTCGATTTGGTGGAAAGAATCGGTCCGCAGACCGTTAAGACTGGACCAAATCCCCCGTATTCGAAGAATTAAGGAGCGAATACGAGAGCAGAACTGCATCGTTGCTTCGTTCAGAGCAAGCATGCTCTTCTTCCTCCCCGTGGTCAATGTCAGAAACGGAATCCAGAGGTCACCGCAATGGCAATCGAATTCGAATGCCCGGCATGCTCAACGACAATCCGAGTTCCTGATGCGTTCAGTGGGAAACGGGGAAAGTGCCCGGGGTGCAGTCAGGCACTGCAAATTCCAAGCATTCCAATTCCCGGCGATGCTCCCGCTGGGACTCCCGAAGTCAGCGGTGCCGGAGACGTCGCTCCCGAGACGGCAATCGGAACGGCGGCCCAGCCGACAATGCCTCAGGCGATGGCCCCGCCCGCTGCGCCCGCAGTCTCGCCGATCCCCGCGACAGCATCCTTCCGAAAAACTCGCCGTCGTTCCCGGAGGCCCTCAAGAGCTTTGGTGATTGGCATGCCCGTCGCTGGATTCCTGATCCTGCTGGCAATTCTTGGCTACTCACTGACCGACAGCCTTTCCGGTCTGCAGGGAGAGATCAGCGGGAATCTGCTGGCCGGCAAAAACCTTCCCGATTCGCTGATCCCCTGGTCGGATACCGGATTGACACTCGCTGATCAGGATGTACTTCGACAAGCCCTCGCCGATCGACCGGAGATCTTATCCAGCGAAACAATGGCCTGCCGTCTGGTCGGTTCCGACCAGGGAATCATGGTCCGACTGACGGCGGCGGCTGGCTATCAGTGGTGCCTGGTGAACGCCGTCCAGGGCGGCGGCAATGCCCTTGGACTTTGGCTGAAACAGAACCGTAAAGCGCTGACCTCACTGCGGCGAAAGGAATTCACCGATGCACTGCAGGATTACTGCCGTGACAAAGTATCTCAAATCAACGGAGATGGCGTCTCCATCGATGCGACTCGGGTCCGCGATCAGGTTGCCGTGAACTTCGGCGTGAATGTCCTGGGTTACGCCGTGCATGGAGTCATGGGCACTCAAATTCGTCGCCCTGTGAAAGAGGATGCACAAGGTCGTCTGTACTTTGTTGTTCCACAGGGGACCCAAAAGATGACCATCATTGGCCGATCTGCAAACTCTGGATTGTTATTCGGGGGACAATACGACGTTGCAGTCGCTCCTGCGTCCCCGCAAACTGAGGTCTCTGCCGAGACTCCGTCAGCAGGGTCCGAATCAACATCGAGCGATTCGGAATTCTCAGAGGACATGAATGCCGAAGAGGAGATGTCGGGCGGGATGTCGCCCTCCAACTCGCAAATGCAGTGAACGACTTCCGCCGGTCCATCATCGGTGAGATCTGCCTTTTTGTCGTGGGCCTTCCTGTGGCAGGATACCGACGGCTTCCTGACGACTGCCCGCGACAGCCTGCAGTTGATGAGACCGCTTAACCGTTCAACTTCTGCGGGCGGCAGAGTCGTTTGGATTCGTTAGCAACCCGGCCACACTTGGTGCAGATTGCGCAGGGACTGTTCACCAATGCCTTGTACGCACTGAAGTCTGCCTTCAGTCTCTTCTTCATTTCACAAAGCGTCTTCGCCATTGCCGATGTCCAAAGGAGAATTGGTAAAGAACCTTCCAGAGCGATTGATCAGAATTCGCCAATGACATTCCCGTCGTTGCGCTGCCCCAGATTTCGCCAGACACGCAGATCAATGTTTTCGCTGATCGAACGCGTTGAGCCATCGGCAAGCAGTGACTGCACGATTCCTGTATGCCAACTGCGTGACGTTACTGCGGCAAAAGTTGGGCCTATGCAGGACTTGTCCTCTCGACAGGACGTGTAGTCCCCGTCCAACGGTCGAATGCCACCGGGAATCGCGACATTTGCATTCGGTCCCAGAGTCACCGTGAAGCCGGTCTGATGGACCCGGCCGTCGACCCACTCCGTATGCCCGGTTTCTGACTTCGTGCTGCCACCGGCTGCAATCAGAGATTCCACTTCAACGGCGGCAGCAGGAATCGCCGGCGTGCCAGCCCCACCATCTCGGTTGTAGGGCGTGAATGCCCGAACCTCGGAGAAGTGCAAGGTATTACTGAGCCCGTCTGTAAAGTCACGGGGCTGCAATGCCGTGTTTGGAGCAAACGCCCCGTCTCCCGATTTGCGTGATGCGTTATCCCAGACCTGCCAGGTACCACCATTGAATCCGTAGCAAAGTGGGTAGTGAACAGCCTGTCCGCCGCTGGTACGCGAACGATCATTCGGGTCGCTGGGACATAACAGAATCGGAATCTTCAGGGGCGCAACATCCGCATTTGCGGGGTCCTCGTAGCTGCGTGACAAGTCGAGACTGTTGTACAGATTGCTTTGCTCGAGAAAAGGCAGGATCCTGGCCTGAACCGACCATTCCCCACCGCCGGTGTTTTGCCCGGTCGCAACATCAGATGCCATTGAAATCGGAAAACGTCCCTGTACATCCAGATAGTTGTGAAGAGCCAGGCCCAACTGACGCAGGTTGTTCCGGCAACTGGTTCGTCGTGCCGCCTCACGAGCCTGCTGGACCGCTGGCAGCAGTAAGGACACAAGAATGGCAATGATCGCAATGACAACCAGCAACTCGATCAATGTAAATCCGGAGTGCGAAGAGCGAGGCCGAGACCGCATCTCAGAAATCCTTGATTGCAAAACTTGCCGACAGTCGTTCCGAATGGTGCTATCCACTCGCCGACCACCCGCGCAAATCGTGGAAAAACACCACGTTTGATCGTCACAAGGGAACAAAAAAGCCACGTACAGCGTTGTCCCCAACAGCAGCAGTCGCTGCAACTGAGACTCAGTCTCAATAAGTTAGCGTGCTCTGCCGCATCTGCAATGCTCTTTTGGAAGAATTCTCACGAGCAGTCTTTCTTTCCTGAATCGCCCACCAGCGACAAGCGACCTTCCAAATCCCCCCGAATCCCAAATGACAGGGTGTTAAGTTTGAGTGGCTCGAGAGGTTCATCTGGCCACAGAATCAGATTCCTGATACATCGTCGGGATCGGTGATTTTTGCCGAATCAGGTCCGCAGGGATTCGATAACGGATGTCCTTCCTGCGTTCCTGCGCACAGCGTCGGGCTCAGGGAGGATGCCTTATGCGAGACGATTTCCTTACATTTTCCAGACCACTTGTGGGCCAGGAAGAGATCGACGAGGTGGTTTCCGCCATGCAGTCAGGCTGGCTGACAACTGGTCCGCGGACTCGTCAGTTTGAATCAGAATTCGCCTCCGCGTTCCGTTGCCCCGGAACCCTGGCGTTGAATTCCTGCACGGCTGGCCTGCACCTTGCACTGAAAGTACTCAAAATTGGTGCGGGCGATGAGGTGATCACGACCCCCCTGACATTTGCCGCCTCGGTGAACGTGATCGAGCATGTTGGGGCAACGCCAGTTCTGGTCGACGTCGAACCGGACACACTGAACATTAGTCCGGAGGCCGTTGAGCGAGCAGTGACAACTCGAACTCGAGCAATCATTGCGGTTCACTACGCCGGCCACCCGGTTGAGCTTGGCAGGCTTCGTGATCTTGCCAGTCGCTTTGGCATTCACCTGATTGAGGACGCAGCGCATGCCACCGGAGCATGCTTTGAAGGTGAACCAATCGGCAGCGGCAACAATCTCGCGGCCTTCAGCTTTTATGCCACCAAGAACCTGACAAC
>JAFMMM010000309.1 GCA_017859815.1 Planctomycetota bacterium
CGCAGCCGTTGGAACTGGTGCCGGCATGGTGATTCACGGGCTCAATCTGTGTGACCCGAATCCGGAAAACCGGCAGGCCGCCGAACGGTTTATCGCCGGTATTATTGATGCTGGTAGTGACTACGGCGCTCCGGCAATCATTGGATCAATGCAGGGGCGATGGTCCGAGACCGTGCCGCAGCCGGAGGCGTTAAAACGCCTTGGTGAAGCCCTCGATCGATTAGGGGAGCACGCGGCTTCGCGTGGAACAGTTTTGATTTACGAACCGTTGAATCGATATGAAACAAACCTGTGCACAACGATGAAAGAGGGGGCCGAACTCCTCGAGTCTCTCTCCACCAACTCTGTGAGGCTGCTGGCCGATCTGTTTCATATGAATATCGAAGAACGCAGCATCGCCGACGGGCTGCGTGATGCCGGCCGACATCTGGGGCACGTCCATTTTGTCGATTCTAACCGCCAGGCGGCCGGGTTCGGTCACATGGACTACGCGCCAATTGCCGAAGCACTGCGGGTGGTTGAATTCGATGGCTATGCCTCTGCAGAAGCGTTTCCCACGCCGGATTCAGCAACTGCAGCTCAGCAAACGATCACAAGTTTCCGCGCTGTTTTCGGTTAATCAGCGCCGCTTTCGAAACGTTGGCCGCGTGCGAAGACCGTATCCACTTCAAGGTTGGAGTCGAGGATCAGCAGGTCTGCGCGAAGACCGCTGGCCAGGCTGCCGGTGCGATCGCTGATCCCGGCTCGTTCAGCTGGAGTGGTTGTCGCCATGCGGATTACCTGTGGTAATTCTGCGGTGGTGGACTCAAACATGGTGCGCACCATCCAGTCCATTCCACGCACAGAACTGGCAAGACTTTCCGGCGAGGCCCAGCCAACTTTGCCGTCGCTGTGGAATCGCGTTCCGTGATCTTCGTGCCCAAACATGTATTCTCCCGGGGGCTGGTCGAGTGCACGGTTGCAGTCCGTTACCAGGCAGAGTCGCTCCGGGCCTTTCATTCGCCACGCGAATTCCAGCAACTCGGAAGCAAGGTGACAGCCGTCGGCAATCACTTCCGTACTCATTTCCCGCTGCAGCAGAACAAACTCGGCCATGCTGCCCTGCATCGGCGCGCCAAAACGTTGTCGCATTGCCGGTACTGAACTCATCGCACACCAGAAATGATCCACATGCCGCATCCCGACATCGAACACGCGCTGCATTTCTGTCCAGGAAGCGTTGGAATGTCCGCAGGTGACGAGGCAGCCGGATTCACTGAAGACTCGACAGAATTCCACGGCCCCGGGAAGTTCCGCCGCGCAGGTGGCAATACGGACAAAGCCGGATTCAAGGTACTTTTGATATTCCTCTGCGGCAGGTGCACGGCAGCCGGCGCGGTCATGGCAACCCTGCTTGCCGTCTGCAAAATAAGGCCCGTAGAGATGAATGCCTGGGATTGTGGGGCCTTCCGCATGTCCCTGCTCGATGTCCCGCGAGACTGTTTTGGTGGCGGCAAGCATCTGCAGCAGGAGTTCTGCTGATCCCGTTGTGGTGGTCGGGAACAGCGTTGTTGTGCCATGTCTCAGATGCGCCCGGCAGGCCTGTGTCACACGTTCGGGAGTGCCATCCATAAAGTCTGCGCCGGCTCCACCATGAACGTGAAGGTCAATGAAACCTGGGCTGACAAACTTCCCCGCCGCGTCTTCCGGTGAAATCTCACTGGGTATGGCAATGTCCGTACCAACGTCGCAGATGACGCCGTCCCGCCAGACGACCGTGGCGTCCGGCAGCAGGCGATCCTGCAGCACGAGCGTTCCGTTAATGATGGCTCCGTTCGCCTGCTGGTTGGTCATTTTCGTCGCTGCTTTCAACTGAAATAAAACGCCGCGGGCGTCGAATCCGGACGAGGCGGAGGCACAGTGTCGGTATCACAGTGATTCCGGAACAGCGGGGATCAGAAAACTAGTCTTCAGTGCGGCTGCAGAACTGTTGCATCATGCGCGAGGATTCCAGGCAGAAGCTGCGTTGTGTCCGTCGGATCAGCGGCCAGCCGATCCGCGCGGGAATGGCCGTCGGGCGTGAAAAAGAAAACAGGTCGAACGTGACTTCGCCGGTTTCTTCGTCCAATGTGACCGTAAAACGTTCTTCTCCTGCGACGGGATATTCCGGGAGTGTTCCGTAACAGAACCCGAATCGAGTCTCGCACGCATCATCGACCTGGACGATACGAGCCACATTGAGTGACCAAAGTCCGAAGCTTTTCGCAAGTGTCGTGACATGCTGTCCCACCTGCGGAGGTCCTTCAGAATGGACGACCTGCAGCCAGCCCAGATTCAGCATCTGATATTGTCTGACAGCTTCCTGAGCCCGACGGAAAACAGCTTCACCAACACCGATGCGACTCTTCCACGAGTTCGGGAAATAGCCCGCCGGTGTTCGGGAATCTGCACTTGCGAGCACCTCAGCGTAAGTCAATTGATGACTGGTCGATGCCGTTGTGACCTTCCGAATGGTCTCTTCGGAGGGACGCATGAAAGTCAGCATTGGAATAGGAATCCTCCGGGACAGGTCGAATTCGACTCAGGTCGTGTAATCGGAATTGAGCCGCACATACTCCGCCGTCAGGTCGGAGGTCCAGAATCGAGCGCTGGCAGATCCGGAACAGGGACCGCCCTCCAGCATGAGCTCAAAGTGCACATCGCGCTGCTCACGCATCTGACGCGACAAGTCAGCCTCGTCGAAGTCTTCCGGCGTTCCGGCTCGATAGACCTGCACGCCGTTGATGCGAAGTGAAAGCTGTTCGGCTTCAAACGGCACGTTGGCATATCCGGCAGCCGACACGATTCTGCCCCAGTTGGGATCCGCTCCGGTGACGGCGGTCTTCACCAGCGCACTTTCGCAGATTTCTCGAGCGATGCGTTCTGCCTGCTCCCGATCTGCAAAGCCGGCGACATCGACGGTGATGAAGTGATCGGCCCCTTCTGCGTCTCTGATAATGCTGGTGGCAAGATCTTCACAGACCTGGCGAACAGCTTCGGTGACTTCCTGTTCCAGAGGCTCACTCGTCGGGATCCCGGCAGCGCCGTTTGCCAGCAGCAGCACGGTGTCGCTGGTACTCATGTGGCCATCAACCGTAATGCAGTTGAAGCTGCGATCCACGCCATGCTGAAGAATCCGGTGCGCCTGCTCCGGAGTCAGTTGGGCATCAGTCATAATCACACCCAGCATCGTGGCCATGTTGGGAGCAATCATTGCGGCGCCCTTGGCCGCACCTGTCACCGTGATGCGGGAGCGGTTCACTGTGATTTCGCGGGAGGAAATTTTGTGGAAGGTGTCGGTGGTCATCATCGCTGCGGCAGCCTCTTCGAGGTGCCTGGGAGAATCGCCAAGCGCGGCAACCACACTCGGGATTCCCTGCTGCAGCAGGGTCATCGGCAGCTGCACACCAATCACACCGGTGGAGCACACAAGGACGTCTTCAGTTCCGCAGCCAAGAGTTGCGGCTACGGAGGATGTCATCTGCTCTGCATCTCGCAGACCCTGTTCGCCGGTTGCGGCGTTGGCGTTTCCGGAATTGATCACGATCGCGCGGCCGGATGATGTGGGAACGCGGCTGCGGGAAACAATCACCGGCGCTCCACAAACCCGATTCTTTGTGAAGACTCCGGCCGCAGAAGCTGGAATGCTGGAGACAAACAGGGCCAGATCCGGGCGGCCATTTTGCTTAATTCCGCAACTCATACCAGCAGTTTGAAAACCCTGCGGAAGCGAGACCTGTGAAGACATACAGTTCAGAATCCGGAAATGAATGGAGGGAAATAAAAAACGACCTCTGCGATCATTGAACATGTCCGCAGAGGCCGTTGCAGAACGCTGAAGACTTCAATTCTCGATCAGGCGTGCGATTTCTGCATGAATCGCCTCGGCGTTGGCTTCGCCGGAACCGACTTTCACCAGACGCACAATGCCTTCCCGATCAATGACCACAGCATGTGGAATTCCGGTGACTCCAAAGCTGCTGTGCATTTGAGATTCTTTAGGGACAACAACCGTCGCGTGCCGCAGTTCATGGGAATCCATAAACTTACCAAGCATCACCAGTTCGTCGTCGAGTGTAACCTCTTCCTGCGAGCGGGAGGCACGCCCGGCTTCTTCATTCCACTGGTAGTTGTACTGTCGAGTGACACCGACAATCTCCAGACCTTTTTCATGGAATTCATCATGCAGAGCGTTGAGGTGTGGAAAGGTTGCGATGCACGGACCGCACCAAACAGCCCAGAAATCAATCAGCAGCACTTTGCCGCGCAGTGATTCCGCAGTGACGGGATCTCCGTGTGCTGTCGTGCCGTAGTCAAATTCCGGGGCCGGCTTCCCGATCATTTCCAGCAGCAGTCGTGCTGAGGCGATGCGGCGTTCGAGGGATGCGAGGGATCTCATTGACGAAACGACGACCGGGCTTTCCGCAACAGAGCTCTTGCTGACAATTTCGGACAGGTCAGCCAGCAGTCGCGTCGCGTCGTCCGGTCGTTCCCGAGAAAGTCCACTTGCCTGAGACAGTCGAAAACGAATGAATTCCGACATAACCAGCGGAGAGTCCTGCTTCGCTTTCAATGCGGTGGCGAACGCAGCTTCCAATTCCGCTCGAAGACGATCACCGGCTGATGCATCTGCAGTCATCGAAATTTGCTGCTGGATCAGGCTGCTGTAAGCTCGGATTGCATTTTCGGTGGTGTCGGCACTGTCAATTCCGCTTTTGAATGCTTCAGCTTCCGTGGTCAGCAGAGCGATGGCACCCTGCGTGTCTTCCTGATCTCGCAGAGATGAAACCTGGGCAGAAATCAGTCGAGAAAGCGGCAACGAATAGGCACCCTCAGCATCTGCGGCGGCAGCTTTTCTGACCACACCCAGTGCTGATGTGATGCGCCCCGCAACACGTTCTGCGGTGCCCTCCTGGTCCAGCCTGCGAGCGTATGCCTGCAGAGCCCCTACGGTGGAGCTGAGTGCGTTGGCGGAGGCCGGGGATGGGTCCTGTTGTTCGAGCCGTCCGCAGATTTGATCGAGGCATTCGACTGCATCTGCGATTTTGCCCGCGCTGTAAAGCCGACTGGCCATCATGCTGCTGAGCGAGTAGGTCCGCATGTCTGCGGGATCCGCCTCAACTGCAGCCATAAACTGCTTCAGGGCTTCCTGGGGATCTGATTCCTGGATTGCTTTCCGCAGTTCGGTGTAGCTGTCCGATTGGTTTGTGGCCTGAAATGCAGAGACCTGCGGCAGGCTGCTAAGGGCAACGGTCAGCATCAGCCCTTTGATGAACGCGAGTTTCATAGTAATTCCCCTGAACGCATGAGCGGGTGGATTAAGTCATGTATGCTCCCCCGAATTGGGGGAAACTGCAAGCAGGGGAAGCGTTTTCCCCGCCCAGTTTCTCGATCGCTGCGGGTGGAACGCATTCCGGGTCTTCGCCCTAGTTCTGCGGGCGTACGCTGTAGATGTAGCGATTCGTGGCGGCGTTTTCTGAGCGGTCAGAGACGGCCATGGATGTGACCAGCACGCCTGGTTGCAAACGCACACGCAATTGCTGGCGGCCGATCAGTTCGGTTTCGACGCATCTGGCAGCGACCGGCCGGCTGATCGTCACGGTTGGTCCACCGCTGAAGCCTCCGGAATCAGGGTCGCCCGCGACACTCAGAAACAGGATTCTCGGGACAGGTTTCTCCTTGGCGAACTCCTGAGATGCTTCGAACAGATCCATGGACGTAAGCGGTCGGACTTCCATCTGCGAGGCGAGTTCAAGTTGTTTCATCTTTCTGGAGGTCAGATCACTTTGCAGCAGGCCCGTCTGGATTGTCTCTGACCAGCGACGCTGCTGTCGCTGATTTGGAGCACTGAAATCCAGAGCGACCATTGAGCTGTAACCGCCAGTGAGGTCGCCGACATTGATCGTCAGGTCCACCTCCGGAATCCCGTCAGGGCCGGGTTCGAAACGATGCTGATCCGGAATCCACGAGAATTCATCAGGCCCCCCGAATTTCTCGATCTGGTCCAGCCAACTGCTGGCCCCCGGGGAACCGTCAACCGAAGCAACCACTTCCGGCAGCGTGAATGGGAATACGGGTAGAGAACCGCCAGAGGGAACAGCGAATCCCCGCGGAGCATTTTCAATTGCTACGGTCGCTGAAGCGCGGCATGGCAGAATGCCAAACAGCGAAGCGCTGGCGCGATTGCGTTGACGGGTTTCGTCATACATGACACGCAGGGCCCGCGGCGTCGCTGCCTGCTGTTGCAAAACCTGATCCGGGTCGGCCCAGTCTGCTGCGACCTGCACGCATTCGCTTTCGACCGCGTCGACGCCCGCAATGTAATGGCCGGAGATTTCTGTGGCGGCATTCACGCATTCGATGTCGAGAGCGTCCAGTTCGAAAGGCTGCAGGTTACTGCTGAGCAGTCGATCGGAAAGCCACGCATGCCCGGCGGCAAGGGCTGCAGATTCGCAGCACAGTCGTGCACGCCCGGAAGCGGCACTGTACATTCCCAGATGAACGGTGGTGAGGCTGACGAGCCCGATGGTTGCGAGAACCATGATCGT